>CAZVZM010000152.1:0-2515 GCA_964630835.1 uncultured Halanaerobiaceae bacterium | reverse complement strand
TTTAAAGAGAGAGTATTAGATGAACAGGAGATATTATTATGATTGGTGATAGAGATAAAGACGCTCTGGAAGATATTCTATATAGTATCAATTTGCTCAAAGAATATGTGAATCACCACGATAAAATAGATAAATTTTGCAGATTAAAATAGCATAAATTTGGGAGCAAAAGAGGAGATTTATCAGATTAAATTAGGTGAATCAAAGAAGTTTTTCAAATTAAATTAGAATAGAGCACAGGGCAGTGTGCTCTATTCACAGAGTAGGTATGAAGCTTTTTTAGTTATCAGAGCCGGGTGGATGTCTTATTATATATTTTGGGCAAGAATAGAGTAAAAGATGATAATTCAGCAGCATTAAATAAGTACTGCGCAATTGTAATAATAATCTAGAGCAAAGAAGTAACATAAATAAGCTAAATTTTTTGCTCAACCTCACAGGGACCGGCTGTCGGAAAGATTGAACTTTCTCCGGCGGTCGGTCTTTTTTATGATATGAGAGTAACACGAACGGTGACATGTGTGCTACAATATCCGGCATTGATAATGAATTTCAACTGGCTTATGTGTCTTTTTGTGCAGGACTTATTATTTGCATCTATAATATATTTAACAGAAGCGTAACACGAATAATAAAAATGTGTTATTATATTTTATTAAAAACTGTGAGGTGATAATTATTAAAAGACAATATTTCAACTCGCTTGCTTCAGAATGGGATGAGATGGCAGATGTCGATGAAAAATTTATATCGCGCGTATTTGACTTATTTCCTGATTTTGAGAAACCAAATATCTTAGATGTGGGTTCCGGAACAGGAGTGTTAATACCTTTTGTATTTGATATTTATGGAGAGAAAGCTTTTATAACTGAAGTTGATTATTCCGAGGATATGATAGCCCTGGCAAAAGATAAATTTGAATCTGATAACATCGAGTTCAAAGCTCAGGATATATTGAATATTACATTTGAGAAAACCTTTGATTTAATATTATGTTATTCTGTATTTCCTCATTTCTCCGATAAAGAAGAAGTAATTAATAAACTGAGTAATATTTTAAATAGTGAAGGCAAATTAGTTATTTTTCATTCTTCCTCTCGGAAAGAGTTGAATGAGTTTCACAGCAGCAAAGAAGATGCCCCAATCTCCGATGATATCCTGCCTCCAGCAGAAGAAGTCTCAGACATGGCCAGAAAAGCAAATTTAAGCACAGAATATATTAAGGATGATGAAGAAGGTTATGTGATAATTTTAGCTCCGGAAATTAATTAAATGCTCAAAAAAAAGAGGTGTTTATTATCAATACTAAGTTATTAACCAGAAGTGCTTTATTGATAGCTTTGGGAATTATTTTACCCTATATTGCCCACCTTACGGGAATTGCTGGTCCAATCTTTTTGCCCATGCATCTACCGCCATTACTTGCTGGATTTATTGTGGGGCCTATATATGGTTTGATAATAGGAGCAATTTTGCCTCCTTTAAATTTCGCAGTGAGCGGAATGCCCCCAATGCCGACTATGATATTTATGGCGGTTGAACTGGCAGCTTTCGGTTTAATAACAGGTATTCTTTATAAGAAATTCAATGTCATAATAAGCCTGGTTTCTGCTATGTTAGTAGGAAGAGTAATATATGCTCTGGCTTTTGCTTTGATTATCGAGTTTCAGAATCCTTTAGTGATAATTGGAGGCGGTATAGCGACTGGACTGCCGGGTATTATAATACAGATAGTTCTTATACCTATAATAGTAAAAGCGCTGGAAAACCGAAAGGAAACTGCAAGAGAACGAGTATTTAGCGAGTAAAATTAAAAAAATCAATCATTTTTCAGGCCACCAGATTATGGTGGCTTTTTATTTTTGATCACTTACTTCAACTATTTAATATACTAAAAACCTCCATAACGGAGTTAAAATTTGAAAAAAATATTAGACCCAGCAGGATGATTTGAGCGGAACCGGTTCATCTTCTCAGGGGTATGGGGGTGATGTAAACAGTAAATTTATGACTGAGAGCACCCACAAGTGCGTGGCAATTACTATCAGCCTAAAAACATCAACAGGAGGCGAAAGTTACGAGACGAAAGGTGAATGAATTTACCACCGAGAGTGGCACATACAAAGAAATATTTATTGAAAAACGTTTCAGTTTCAATTGCGGTGACACTGGCGCTCATGTATCTATGGATTACTGGGGTTATGATATGGGTAAATCCGGAAATTTTCTCTACAAAGCATATACAGGTTCTATGAAGTATTTCTTGCGAGATAATTTCATGATAGACACTGGAGACCCCGATCCAGAAATGGATGAAGTAGGTAAGAATAGCCCTCAACAAGCTGAAGACAAAATGGCTGGAAAAATTTGATAAGACAGGTCAAAAAGGGTGAGCAGGGCATTGCTATACTTGCTCCTATGACATATACAACAAAAGAAACAAAAATTGAGGAAATAGAGGTTGATGGTAAGATAGTTGAGCAAGAGGTGGAAAAAGAGGTGAACAAGACTTATT
>CAZVZM010000151.1:0-2595 GCA_964630835.1 uncultured Halanaerobiaceae bacterium | reverse complement strand
CACTCATAATCGCGAAACCTCTCCGCTGCATTTTCCATGGCCTCGGGGTCATAGGCTTTTATCTCAGCCCCCCGCTCTATCAGCTCCGGCAAAATAGTGAGCGCCGGCGACTCGCGCATATCATCGGTCTCCGGCTTAAAGCTTAAGCCCAGAAAACCTATTGTCATGCCGCTTAAATCATCTCCCAGCTCCTCTACAATCTTATCCACCATGTGTTCTTTCTGGTGACGGTTAACATCGATGCCGGCCTTGACCAGCTGCATATCTACATCCACTTCCTCGGCCATATTCACAATAGCCCGGGTATCCTTGGGAAAACAGCTCCCCCCGTAGCCGGGGCCGGCCCGGAGAAACCGATGAGAAATGCGGTCATCCAATCCCATGGCCTGAGCCACCTCGTTTACGTCGGCATTTACCCGTTCACAGAGGCGGGAAATCTCATTGATAAAGGAAACTTTTGTTGCCAGAAAAGCATTGGAAGCGTACTTTATCATCTCCGCGGTCTCAAGGTTGGTAAATACAAAGGGCACATCGTCGAGAAAGAGCGGGCGGTATATTTCGGTCATTATCTCCCGGGCCTCATCGCTTTCTGTGCCGATTACCACACGGTCGGGATCGGTGAAATCCTGCACCGCCTTGCCCTCGCGCAGAAACTCGGGATTGCTGACCACATCAAAATCAAAATCTTTGCCGCGCTCATCCAGCTCCTCCTGTATCACCGACTCCACCCGGCGGCCGGTGCCGATGGGAACTGTAGACTTATCGACCACAACCCGGTAGCCATCCATATTGCGGCCCACCTGGCGGGCAACCTCGAGCACGCTGGAGATATCGGCGCTGCCGTCATCATCGGCCGGCGTGCCCACGGAGATGAAGATTACCTCGCTCTCGCGGATAGCCTCAGCCGCATCGGTTGTGAAGGAGATGCGCTCATCCTCAAGATTTCGCTCCAGCAGCTCCTTAAGGCCCTGTTCATAAATGGGAACCTCGCCATTATTGAGGCGGGCTATCTTTTCCTCATCCACATCAACATTAATTATGGTGTTACCAAAGTCGGCCAGACAGACTCCCCCAACCAGGCCAACATAACCGGTACCCATAATGCTAATTTTATTTTTATACATGTCTGCTACCCCCTGTAAAATAATTGGCAGAATTTATTTTTCATTAAGCTCTGAATGAACTCTAAAGTCAGGAAGCTGTTAGAGCTGTCATATCCTTTAAATTAGACTCTTGTTCACATCAGTTTTTGAGAGTCGCATAATTGCACTTAATAAAAAGACTCGTAAACTATAAATCCAGATTATAAACTTCGGCTATGTAATCAAGCTCCCTTTTTAACCCCTCTCGCAAACCCACCTCGGGTTCGTAGCCAAGTCTTTTTTTGGCTTTGCTGCAGTCGGCGGCGGTATGGCGCACATCTCCCTCCACCGCCTCTTCGTATTCGCGTATGGCCTCACGGCCGGCCAGATCCTCAATCATATCCACAGCATCATTAAGCTTTATCCCGCGGCCGCTGCCCCCTATGTTGAAAATTTCGCCCTCCTCATCGCTGCGGGCGGCTTTAATATTTGCCTCGATGGCATCGTCAATGTAGGTGAAGTTGCGGGACTGTTCGCCATCTCCAAAGATGGTTATCTTTTCGCCGGCCAGGATGGCTCGAGAAAAAATATGGAAGGCCATATCCGGGCGCTGCCTCTCCCCGTAGACGGTAAAATAGCGCAGAGATACCACCGGCAGACCGAAGTTATGATGATAGAGCTGGCAGAGATTTTCTCCGGCCAGCTTTGACACTCCGTAGGGAGAAACGGGGCGGGTGCGCCCCTCCTCATGCATGGGAAGATCCTCGGTCTCTCCGTAAACGGATGAAGAGGAAGCGTATATAAACTTTTTGATCTCCGCCTCCCGGGCGGCCTCGAGAAGCTGCTGGGTGGCAAGAATATTGCTGTCAGAATAAATCTCAAAATCTTCGCCCCAGCTGGATCTCACTCCGGCCTGAGCCGCCTGATGGAAGATCCAGTCGGCATTATCGATCTCATCGGCCAGATTTAGATCGAGAAGATCCGCCTCGCACAGCTGGAAAGATTCTTTATCAAGCAATTCATTTATATTGTACTCTTTGAGGCGGCGGTCATAGTAATCGCTAAAATTGTCTATTCCCAGCACCTGATGTCCCTCATGTACAAGTCTTTCCGCCAGATGCGAACCTATAAATCCAGCAGCTCCGGTAACAATACAGTGCAAAAAAAGCCCTCCCTTTTGCGAGTCGTTTATCTTTAACCAAATGATTTAACAGCAGGTGAATCTCCCCATCTAAATCAAAAGTAAGATTTTCATCGAAGATACTGGCTTCGCGTCGAGTGGAGCTTTTAACTGCTTCATACAGATTAAATTTCAATCTATATTAATTCCAATCTATATTACCAGGTTAGTTTGAAAGATGTTTGGTTTTTAATACCATTCCATTTCAGGAGTGCCATTTTTAAGATGGTTTTTCATTATATTTAGCGACCCATTTACGTCAGCATTAATTATTTTACTGCCAGTTTTAAATAGACCTCTTGTTATACGCCTGGTCTTATCATAGTCAGTTCT
>CAZVZM010000150.1:0-2607 GCA_964630835.1 uncultured Halanaerobiaceae bacterium | reverse complement strand
TTTCGCCCCGATCCTGGCTGTAAAGACCAAAAAGTATTTTCATGAGAGAGCTTTTTCCGGCTCCGTTTTCGCCGAGAAGACTGTGTATCTCGCCGGCCTCGACGACAAAATCTATTTCATCACAGGCAACTGTATCGCCGAATTCCTTGTGAATTCCCTTCATTTCAACTGCCTTCATTTTCCCAAACCTCCAGGCGGATATTTATGTAAAACACTGAACTTCACTCACCTCTTGCTTTACTTTTACAATGCTCACTTTAAGAAGTTAGGATTTTCTCCATAACTGTTGGTGAAATTTACGACATATGCCTGTAAAGCGATAGCTGCTCACAGGAAAAATTTCATTGTGAGCCGAGCCTCGTAGCTTCCTCCAACAACTGATGTGGAGAAGAACCAAAACTAATATTAGTTTAATAGTGTTTAATTAACAATCTGCCGGAGGGGAGGTAATCTCCATGGTTGACGAAATCAGCAGCTCCGCGGGCACAGCGAATTTTCTAAATCAGTCCCTTTCACAGACGCAGAACATGGATGATTCTGTGTTTGATGCAGCCCGGCAGCAAAATATAGTGCAGCGTCAGCAGCAGCTGGAGAGGATGGAGATGCTGACTCAAATTGAGACCTCACCCCGGGAGAGAACCGAACCACGCCTGGATGCCGGCGAAATCATCGACTTTTCCCGGGACTTTCGCGACACATTTTCCCGGCTGCAGGACGCCGCTGCTTCCTTCACTGAGGGATCACCTGTTGAGACGACGGTCCTTGATCAAAGAACAGTGGAGGTTTCCAATCCTGAGGCTGTCACGGGAGAAGCGGAAGCCGGCGCGGATGTTCAGGAGTTCGATCTCGAAGTGTCCGGTCTGGCTGAAGCTCAGGAGATGGAAAGCAGAGCATTGCCGGCGGACAATCCCGAAGCGATTTCTGAAGGTGAATTTGAGTTTACAGTTGAGCAGGGAGATATTGATGAAACAATCACTTTAGAGGTTGGCGAAGAAGATAATCCTCTGGAGGTTTTTCAGACAGCAGCCGAAGAGATCGAAGGGACATCTGCCGACCTGGAGGCTGATGTTTTCTTAACCGGTGAGGATGAAGTTTTTATGGAAGTCAGAGCTTCCGGGCCCGGAGAGGCTGGCGAGTTTGAGCTCAGAGACGTTGAAGGCGAATTTATAACAGAGGAGCTTGAAATGACCGAGGAACAGGAAGCGATGGAGGCAGATGTTGATATAGGTGGGCTCGATGAAGGTGATGATTTTGAGATCGAAGGTAATACCGTAGAGCTCCAGGATGGAGATGTTGAGCTGGAAATTGAAGATACTGGAGAGATTGAAGTCGAGATTGCTCCCGATACAGAGGCTGCTGAAGAAGCTGTGGAGGATTTGATGGAAGCCATCGATGATGTGCAGGAATTTATCGCAGATCAGCCTGCCGGTGCTGCTCTTGAAGATATGGGAGCAGGCCTGGAAGCTGCTGTGGATGAGCGCGAGGAGGAAATGGCTCAGTTAGGTGTTGAGATCGGTCCTGAAGGAGAAATTCAGATAAATGAGGACAGATTTAGAACCGCCATAGCAGAAGATCGGGATATGATTGAAGAGGTTTTTGGCGGCCCGGATGAAAGAGATGGTCTTGCTGTGGAAGCGGATATTACAGCTGAAAGAGCTCTTACCCGGCCCATAACGGAGTTCATGGAAGCTGAAGCAGAGGATGTCAATACAGAGGAGCAGGAGATGTTACCCGGCGAGGAGTTTCAGGTCTATAATCGTTCGGGCCAGATAGACTCCATGATTACCATGGATCAGGGAGAGCTTATAAATATTGTGATATGATTGCATGAAAATATTGCAAATTAAGCGGGCCCGGCTGTGGCTGTTCCGGGCCCTACTTTTATTTTTCTTTCATTTTACTTTCATTCAGCAGCCGGTGAATTTATATTTTACGACATATGCCTGTAAAGCGATAGGTGCTGACAGAAAAAATTTCATTGTGAGCGGAGCCTCATAGCTTTCTCCAACAACTGATGTGGAGAAGAACCATAATTTTATGCCATTTTTGGTAACTTATTTAAACTTTTGGATGCCAGATGCTGGAAGATTTTTGAGTATTGTACGGAGGAAATTGGAAATTTATACAGAAGTATAATTAACAACTGAATGCAATAATAACCATTTTTTTCAGTATTATTACGGCCGGTCTTTACCTTTAAGAGGTGCACATAATTTTTTAAGCCTGTATATTTAACTTTTGTAACTGAAACTTTTGGGATCTTCTCCATAATTGTTGGTGAAATTTACGACATATTCCTTTAAAGCGATAGCTGCTCAACCTCTTATTATAGGAAGCTATGAGGCGAAGTGATACTCGAAATTTTTCAAAGCCCGGGCCGGGACCATGGCCAAAAACTAAACTTAAGCAGAGGAAAAATTTCATTGTGAGCGGAGCCTCATAGCTTCCTCCAACAACTGATGTAAAGAAGAACCAACTCTTGTAACTGAACCTCTTTACAGGAACGTGAACCTCTCCACCTAAATTAAAAATATAAATTTTCATCGAAGATGCTAGCTTCGCGTCGGATGGAGCTTCCAACTGCTTCATATAGATTAGAGTTCAATC
>CAZVZM010000149.1:0-2675 GCA_964630835.1 uncultured Halanaerobiaceae bacterium | reverse complement strand
GGAATTAGAACTTATTTCAATGAAAGAATGCAGCTAAAAGTGGATATGGATGAATAATGTGTCTGTTTATATGTCCGGGCAAAAGCCTACGGAGTTATAAGGAATGAAAACGATTATATTAAACTTTTTTCCAGTTAAGTTTCATGTATGAGGACAGGCACTAATGCAAAGGCTGCACCTATCACCCTCGAGCTGTGAAAAAATATAATTATAACAGGTTTCTTAATTATGAAGATAAGGTCTATTTCACCTTTTTGACTTTTCTAACGATGCATTCTGTTTTTCAAGGCTTGTTATAGAAGAATCAGTATCTTCAACTTCAGGCAGCAGCCAGCACTTTTCCCTGCGAAATTTTAAGGTAATTTCATCGCCGGGCCTGCCCGGAGAGATGTATTCTCCCTCTGCGGACAGGCTGTTTATAGTTTTACTTTCACCTCCTCCCTTCCCGGTTATTTGCCCGGCAACACCTCCTCCGTTTGAATTTTTGCACTGCAAAGCCTGCTTCCTTAAATCTAATACTGACTATCAGAGTCGCTTTGCCAGTATTAATTGCGCCTGTCATAAATATGCTATCCCTGATACATTCTCTTCCTTTACCCACCCGGTTAAATTCTTTATTGTTTTGCTCATTATGCCTGTAAATATAGCGCAATATTGTTCATTTCTACTCGAAACTTGTGATTTTCACAAATACGTTTTTAGGTTTGGCTGAGCTTTTTGACATATGTTAATAACTATGCTAAAATTATATTTGAAGTGAACAAATACTCAAAAGGGGGGCAACTATGCCACGCGGAGATAGTACAGGACCTGCTGGAATGGGGCCGATGACAGGAAGAGGGGCTGGCTACTGTGCAGGATTTAATGTGCCCGGCTATGCTAACCCTGCTGCTGGAACCGGACGAGGTCTGGCCCGGGGATTTCGCGGAGGAAGAGGTTCCGGAGCCGGAAGAAGGTTGCGCGGGCCGATGGGACCACCTCCTGCATCTGTCAGGCAGCCGCAGTATGTAAATACTCCAGCTACCGAGGAAGAAGCCAGGGAACAGGAAGTGAAAAATTTAAAGAGGACCGCTGAGGATCTTGAGGATCAGCTGGAAGCCGTCAGAGATAGAATTAATCAGCTGCAGGCTGAGTGATTCTTCAGGAATGATTAATTTGTCCGTCCCGCTTTTTTAGTGCGGGACGGACAGAAATTTTGTCCCGGGGAATCCGGGGCCGGGGGTTCATTTTACCATGAAAAACTTAGATCTTCAGAATAAGTTGTTTCAAAAGTTAAAAAACAGGGGATATAAATTGACGGAGCAGAGAAAAGATATTATAAAAACTCTATTGAGACATCCTAACAGTCATTTTACTGCCGAAGAGCTGCATGAAAAGGTCAGAGAAATTAATTGCAATATCGGACTTGCCACTGTTTATAGAAACCTGGATTTGCTCGAGAAACTCGATATTGTAAAAAAATTAAACTTCATGGAAGATGAGGCTCATTACGAATTTGTAGAAATTGGCGAACACCATCATCATATGATATGTATTGACTGCGGTAAAATTATTGAATTTAATTTTGGGAATCTACAGGATTTTAAGGAGGGGCTGGAAGAGAGGTACAATTTTCACACTAGAAAACACTATATCAAGTTTTTTGGCCGTTGCAGGGAGTGTCAGGAGAAAAATAATAAAGTCTGCTTCGGTTAGAAAAGATTGTAAAATCAGGAACCTAAAAATGTATTTCTTACAACCATATTACACGAGGAGGGCTCCACAATGAAAATTGCTGTTACAGCGAAAAGCCAGAGACTTGATGAAGCAGAGGTTGACCCGAGGTTTGGGAGGAGTTCTTACTTTGTCATTCATGACAGCGATGATGAGAGCAAGGAATTCGTACAAAACTCCGCGGCTGATGCCAGTCATGGAGCAGGGGTAAAGGCAGTCCAGGCTCTAACAGACAGGGGAGTTGATGTGCTAATAACCGGGAGAGTAGGACCTAAAGCATTCGAAGGATTGAAAAAGGCTGATATTGACGTATACCTTACGGAAGACAGCACCGTTGAAAATTCCCTGGAAGCTTTTTTTAATGGAGAATTATCTCAGGCCAATGCTCCGACCAACGGAAGGCATCCAGGTGGAAAGGGCTCCGGACGCAGACATTCCGGACGGAAATAGGGTACTGAGATGAAAATTACGGTAATGAGCGGGAAAGGAGGCACAGGCAAAACTACAGCTGCTGTAAATATGGCATTATCCCTTGAAAAAGTTCAGTTTATTGATGCTGATGTGGAGGAGCCTAACTCCGGTATTTTTATTAAACCTGATCTTTCAACGGAGAGAAAAATTGTCCGCCGGGATATACCGAAAATCGACCACGATAGGTGCAATCTGTGCAGAGAATGCATTGATTTTTGTGAGTATAATGCCCTGGCTCTTCTGGGAGAAAAGATTTTTGTGTATCCAGAGCTGTGCGGCAGCTGTGGAGGCTGCAAAATAATCTGTCCAGAAGAAGCTATTTCCGATAAAAAAAGAGAGGTTGGAAGGATCAGCTTCAGCAAAAAAAGTGAAGATGGTAAAACTGGAGATATTGACTTCTGGCAGGGGGAGCTGACTATTGGAGAAGCATCTGCGGTGCCCATTATTGAAGAGCTAAAGAAAAACATTGATAAAGATAAAACAGTAATTAT
>CAZVZM010000148.1:0-2681 GCA_964630835.1 uncultured Halanaerobiaceae bacterium | reverse complement strand
TCGCCTCATAGCTTCCTATAATAAGAGGTGAACAGCTATCACCTTAAAGGCATATGTCGTAAATTTCACTAACGGTTATGGAGAAGATCCAGAATCTTAAGCTATTTTTTATGTAATTCTATAGTAATACAGTTTCAAATGAAGTCAGAGTTATTAAATCGGGATAAGTATAAATATTACTTATTTGAATTATAATATTCCTTAATGTATAATCTAATTTAGCTGATTATATTTTAAATCTAAAAAGGAGTGATATCAGATTATGGGAAACAGAAAATTTATTATCTTTGCCGGAGGCATAATCGGTGCGCTTGCGGCTATACTGGTCTACCTGGGAAATCCCAGTAATATGGGTATCTGTATGGCCTGCTTCTATCGAGATATAGCCGGCGGGCTTGGTCTGCACGGAGCCGGTATAGTCCAGAATCTGCGGCCAGAGATAGCTGGTTTTGTCCTGGGAGGTTTTGCCCTGGCTAAATACAGCGGAGAGTTAAAACCCCGGACGGGTTCCAATCCTCTGCTCAGATTTCTGCTGGGGGCTTTCATGGCTATAGGAGCTCTTGTTTTTCTGGGCTGTCCCTGGAGGATGATCCTGCGATTGAGCGGCGGGGACCTCACAGCTATAAGCGGCCTTTTCGGGTACATAGCAGGAATCTATATCGGAGTGGTCTTTCTGAAAAAAGGCTTCTCGCTGGGCAGAGCCCACTATGATATTGGACCTGCCGGCGGCTATGCTATCCCTCTGATATTTCTGGGAGTGATTTTGCTGAGGCTTGCCAATCCCGAATTTATACTCTTAAGTGAGGCCGGGCCAGGTTCAGAATTTGCCCCTGTGGGAGCTGCTCTGCTGGCGGGCCTGGTCGTAGGAGGCCTGGCTCAGCGCAGCCGCATCTGCACAGCCGGCGCCATAAGAGATATGTTTCTTATCGGTGATAACCATCTTTTGAATGGAGTAATTATGATCTTTCTCCTGGCACTGGCGGGCAATCTTATCCTGGGGCAGTTTAATTTAGGTTTTGCCGATCAACCCGTGGCCCACAACGAGTTCATTTGGAATTTTCTGGGGATGGTCATCGTGGGTATTACAGCAGTGATGCTGGGGGGCTGTCCTCTGCGCCAGACTATACTTGCCAGTGAGGGGGATATGGATGCCGGGCTGGTTATCTTTGGCCTGATAGTTGGGGCAGCCTTTTCACATAATTTTGAACTTGCAGCTTCACCTGATGGAGTGGGTTTCAACGGACGCCTGGCCACGGTAGCCATACTGGCTATTATTATGATCATTGGAGCGGTCAATATCCGCTGGAACAAAAGCCCGAATACGTGAAGGTATCTGAGCTGTAATCTCAAATAATATATAAGGAGGATAAATCCATGTCAGAAAAAGAAGTGGATACGAGCGGACTTTCCTGCCCTCAGCCGCTTATGCTCGTGAAGGAAGCCCTGGAGGAAAAAGAGGAAAAATTTGAGGCCATCATTGACACCGAGGTGGCCCGGGAAAATATTTCCCGCTTTCTGGAAAGTGAAAATGTCTATTTTGATATAGAAGACGAAGGAGATCAATATATATTTCATATAACCCCATAATACTTAACGATATCTGGAGAGTGAAGGCTATGGGTGAATCTGCCAAAAAATCAAAAGACTATCTTGTCACATTTCATACCACCTCTGACGCCATGAGGGGAGAGAAAATATGCCAGCAGGATGAGCTGAAAGCCAACCTGCAGCCTGTACCGCGAGACATCAGTTCCTCATGCGGGCTGGCACTTAAAGTAGATGATGTGGTGCCGTGTGTTCTCAAAGAAACTTTGAAGAATAGCAGCATAGATGTGGAGGGCTTATATCTCTGCCGTGGCGATGAATTTGTTGATCTGAAACTTTAAGCTGTAGCTCTGGATTTAGTCAACTGGAAAGGGGGATTTGATGGTTACAATATATCTGGATAATGCTGCCACAAACCATCCCCGACCGGAAGTGGTGGTCGAGGCTGTCAGCCGGTATCTCAGTGATCTGGGGGCCAGCCCCGGCCGCAGCGGCCACCGTCCCTCGCTGGAAGCTGGCCGATTGATGCTGGAAACCAGGGAGCTGGCTGCCGATTTTTTTGGCGCCGCGTCGGCAAATAATGTGATATTTACCGGCAATGTCACCGAAGCGATCAATATTGCTCTCAAGGGCTATCTTTCGCCGGGGGATCATGTCCTTACCACCCGATTTGAGCACAATGCTGTTTTACGCCCCCTGCACAGATTAAAAGAGGAAAAGGGTATAGAGATCGATTATCTTCCCGTGGGAAATACCGGCAGCATTTCCCGGAATGATTTTGAACGCTGCCTGACGGAAAAAACATCGCTTATGGTCATAAATCACGCTTCCAATGTAACAGGCGCTGTCCTCGATCTTCTTTCGCCTGCAAACTGGTGCAATGAGCTCGATCTGTCTCTTATGGTTGATACCGCTCAGTCAGCTGGCAGCCTCAATTTTCCCTGGGAAAAACTTGATGCTCAATTTATCTGCTTTACCGGCCACAAGGGCCTTATGGGCCCACCAGGAACTGGAGGCATGATCATAGACCCGGAGATGGTTGAGCGCACTAAAAGTTTTATAGAAGGTGGCACAGGCAGCAAATCAGATCAGCTTACCCAGCCCGAGATGCTTCCCGATAAATACGAGGCCGGCAC
>CAZVZM010000147.1:0-2695 GCA_964630835.1 uncultured Halanaerobiaceae bacterium | reverse complement strand
CGGGAGAGTGAATAATTTGATTCTAGATTCTCGCCGTAAAAATTTTCCTCCTCAAAGTTTCGCGAAACTTCAACATCCTGCTCTGGGTGCAGGGTTGATTTCATCAACTCCGTTCTGGTCATATCATCGGGAATATCCTCAGCTAAAATGGAGTTATAATAGGCTTCCACTAAATCTAAAACTTCCCACTCCGGCAGCTGTCCGCGCAATTCTTCTTCCTCTTCATCCTCAAAAACTGCAAACGCTCCAAGATCACAACCAGACAGCATCACACCTGAAAGTATTAAGGTAAAAATAACCACTGTAAATTTTAGCATATACTGTTTTTTCTCTCTCGAGTTTATTCTACTCATAATAAACCTCCTGTTCTTGACAAAATTTCTGCCGTCTTGTTGATATTCTTAATCCTGCTTTTACCCCTGATAGATAAACAATTAGCCTAATTCTCCTTATGCTTCATCAAAATCAGTAAGATCACACTCCCCAGCATAGTGCAATATTATCTTTCATATCAATCTAAAATTAATCTAAAAAGTCGATATAAATAGTATGTAAGCAAAGATAGATCTATTTCATTTTCATAAAACAGCTTCATTATTATAATCGGAAAATAGCAAAATTACTTAAGCGCCCTTACATTTCATGAGAAGTATTTAAAACCCTTCAAGTAATATTAAATGCCATATACTCCCCTATATCCCTTGTAAATTATCTCTTAAGCGAAAATTGAAAAAATATCTGTAATACAGCTTACTAACTGCTTTTTTCTATCACAGTAATATGCCATCCTTTTATCGGTTTATGAAGCTTCATGCGGAGATTATACTCAAACTGAAGCGGACTTACCTCCTCCCACTCATCTATTTTATCCGGAGGCACAGAAACTTTCATTAACACTTCAGTATTATACAGATTTATAATCAGTCTCCTCTGTCACTTCCTTCTCTGAAATATCGTAAGTAAAATCGTATCCTTCCACCAGTTTATTGTGGTATTTATCAACATAATCCTCTCTGGATATAGGCACAATTTCTCCTTCAAATCCATTATTTCTGGAATAATCCGGGGAGGAACCTCAAACGTCTCCGGATTTAAGGTGTGTTAGAAGCGATTGGGCTCCATCAACTCTAAAAATTCATAATTTTTTCATAAGCTCTTTAACTTTTAAGTCTAAAAGCTCCTCTCTTTTCTCCGGCACCTCTATCCTCTCTTCAATAAAATATTCCAGGGAAGTTATATCACAGACGAAAAGAATTGATGCTGAAAAAACCAAAAGCAGAAAAAGAATAAAAGCCTTTTTAAATTTTATTTGATATTCATTCAAAAAATATATTGCCGGAAAAAGGAATAGAGAGGTGTTTCAACAAATATAAAAATAGAGTGAAGCAAACAATGGGGGTATAAATGTGAAAACAAAAATATTTAAAGCCAAAGCTTTTAAGACAGCGATCTCCACCCGCAATCACCGCTGCGGTGAAAAGATGTTTGCCTTTAGATGCTTTACCCTGGTTATTACATTTCTTCTTTTATTTTCATTTTCCTCTTTTCTTTTCCCGGGTTTCCTCCTGCAGGAAGCAGAAGCTCTCACTATAAGCGTTCGGGGACAGGGGTTTTATACCAATTTTGCCGACACCAATCTATTGCAGGAAGAAGAAATAGAATTATATGAGGATGAATTGGAAGATACCCTGGCTTTCGACATCACCTCAGCTCAAGTATTTACACTGGGAGGGGGTATAAAACCCTGGACGGGGACAAAAATTACCATTGACGCCGGGCTTTTTTCTGCCTCGGACTCCGACAGGGTCGAAAGTGCAGTTAACCCCAGGGTGGATGCCAGCTTTTTCTTGTCCTCGCTGCAGATTGGAGGCGAGGTAGATCTGGCTGAATTTGCGGAAATGTATGATATACCCTCTCTTAAATTTTATGGCGGCCTGGGATATTATCACGGGCTGGGAGAAATAAGCTATGAGCGTGTCGAAAGATCCGATCAGGATTTATCCGGAGGAAATATAGGATTTAGAGCCGGCACCGGCCTGGCATTTGATTTGGGGGGTAGTTTTGAGGTTCAGGGTACAATCGGTTATCGCAGTCTTGAAATAAAGTTTGAAGAACACACTGATCTCAGCGGTCTGGAATTGGGAGGAGGAGTTACCTATAAATTTTGAAATAAGATCTGACTGAAATCCGGGGAGACTCTTTTGAATTTCTTCAAAAAAATATGCTCAAATCCCAAAAAATAAATTAGCCGGAGCCAAAAAGCTCCGGCATTATTCCAGAAATATTAAGCACTAATGATTTACTTCCAGCGAGAGGAAAGCTGGTTTTTGTATCCAGGCGCAAATCAATTAAATCTGCCAATTAACCGGGTTTACCAGATGTAGCTAATACCAACTCTGCCCGTGTAAAGTCCTATGCCTCCGGAAATAGAGAGGTATTCACCTTCATCCAGCTGAAAGGGAAATTCTGCTCCTACTCCTACATAGGGGATAATACCTACAACTGTGCCAAATTCCCAGAATGGATTAATCTCCTCAACCTCCAGGGGATCAAAGTGCATTACACGGCTGTAGCCAATACCTATGTTTACTCCGTGCCAGCCTGTGACTTCTCCTTCATCGTTTGACAGAGGCCAGCCATAAGTTGGAAAATCAAAACCAACCTTGTTGCTAACCTCATCCGTCGTAATGATATG
>CAZVZM010000146.1:0-2720 GCA_964630835.1 uncultured Halanaerobiaceae bacterium | reverse complement strand
CTGAGGCGCTGAAAAAAAGCGGAGCCGACGGCAGCGGAGGCGATGGCGATGGAGTGGGCGGTGAAATAATCTCCGTCGATAAGGAACTATCAAAAAAGCATCGGCGCCGGGTTAAGTCGGTCCTGGGAGATTACAGCCACAATGTGAGGCTAAAGGAGGCCGACATATTTGACCTGAATTTTTTGCAGGATGGAGTAGTGGATATAATTAACTGTCACGATACGATTATTTTTCTCAATGACAGACCTCTTAGGCTGCTTGCGGCTTTAAAGGAGTTTAAGCGCGTTTTGAAACCGGGCGGAAAGTTATTGATAACATCAGAGATGCCTCCTGATCCGGGAGAGGACCCGGAGGCTGAAGGAGAATGGAAGCGCCTCACGCTTCTGGAAGCTCTGCATACTCTGACGGGTAAAAATTTTGCCGATTTTATACACCCGGATGAGCTCAAAATTGCTCTTGAGCTTCTCGATTTCAGCATCTGCGAGCGGCGTATTTTCCCCGGAGAGAGAAATGAGGACAGTTACAAACTCCCGCTTCATGAGTCGGAGGAGATAGTGGAAGAGAAGATCGCACAGCTGCCCTGGTCAGCGGAGCTTAAAAAGGCTCTGCGGAATGAAATGGACGAGCTTTGCCGGCGGGTTGAGGAGGAGGGCTATCTAAAAGCGCCCGATAAATTTGTTATGAAAGCGGAGTTATAACATATGGAACTTTGGCTCTTCTCCGAAACAGTTGGTAAAAGTTGCGATATATGCTGGTAAGCTATAGCTGATCATTCCTTTAATTGATAGGGTTTATAAGGGTTTAAAATAGATGATATTTACTTCCTCTATATCTTGCAATTAGGATGCTAGCTATTTGCCTTAGTATAAAGATAATGGGGGGGTTCCTACCAACTGATATGGAGAATATCCACAAATTTATTTATTTCCTATGATGTCTATAATCACCCTTGCAGTCATGAACCAGGACCAATCTATCGTGATCTATCAGCGAAGCTTAAAAGCAAAGGCGTAAATCCTGAATATTTCTGGCTGGGAGAAATAAAAATCCAATTAAATTTAGTTAAAATTGTAATATTAATTATGGTTTCATAATCGGCGAAAGCATATTCTCGACTTTTTAAGAGAGCAAAAAAGAGAGAAGATAGTGTGGGAAACCATAGAAAAAATTACAGATCAGAAACCGCCTAAAAAAAGCTTAAAAAGTGGGTTTGAGGAAAACAGGAAAATGCTCCAGCCTTAAAAAGAGGCAAAAGAAGTTGAAACCATCATCTTATAAGAGGGGTCGCAGGATAGCTATGATATAGGGGGCCTCCCTTCTAACTTCCAACTCACAGTAATTTGACACCGTCAGTGCAATAATTAATTTGACAAAATCAATCTACTTTGCTATAATTTAATCAATCTTCAATTATTAATAATAATTATTAAGATCCAGCCTAAAAGGAGGGTGGTTTTTATGAGAAAAAAATTTAATTTTAGTCTGCTGGCTTTGGTGTTAATTATGGGCTTGATTTTACTGCCGTCCACCAGTATTTTGGCCGCAGGACATGGTGGTGCTCCCAGTGACTTTTATGCTGCTGAAACTCTAGCAGAATTTGACGGCACAGATGATCAACCTGCCTATGTTGCTTTTAATGGAAGAGTTTATGACGTGTCTGATACTTTTAGTGATGGAAGCCATCAGGGCAATGAGGCCGGTCAGGATTTAACAGAAGAACTTTATGATGCCGGTCATGGCTCAGATGTACTTGAAGATAAAGAAGTTGTTGGTTATTACTTAGAAACTGTCATGACAGAAGAAGAACTGGAAGCTTATGATGGTTCGGAAAATCCTCCTTATGTAGCAGTGGATAATATAATTTATGATGCCAGCAATGTTTTTGAAGACGGCAGTCACAGAGGCAATGAAGCCGGGCAGGACTTAACAGATGAATTTCATGGTCAGCATGGAGAAAGGACACTTGAAGCTATGCCAGTTGTAGGAGTGCTAGCCGCTTATGAATTGACCGAAGAAGAACTAGCAGAGTATGATGGCATAGATGATAATGATGCTTTTGTAGCAGTTGATGGGTTTATTTACGATGTTAGTGAAAGATTTGAGGATGGGTCACATCGAGGCCATGAGGCTGGCAATGATTTAACTGATGAAATAGCTGGGGCAGGTCATTTGAGATCTGTTTTACCTGATCAATCTGTGGTAGGAGTTTTAGTGGAGTAATTAAAGTGCCAGTTAATTTCCTGTTTACCTCTCGACTTTCGCTTAATAGAGTAGAACATTAATTGGGCTCTTTTCCGTTTCCGTCGGTGGAAACCGCCTATGATTACCTACACATAAATATATTAGTAGTATCTATAATTGCGGCATATAGAAAAAGTAAATACCCAAAATTCCAACTCCTTATAAAAACCAGCAATTAGAGGAATAAGCATCTGGTAGTCTATCATATAGGGCAATTTCACCAGATGTTTTGGAGAAGAGCCTTCTTTTTACATTATTCAGTCCAGATATTTGGTCACCACAAATACCAGCTCCATAAATCATAATATCACAACTATTCATATCAACATTGTTAATCTGGGCATAGGGCATTGTTTGACATGCAATTTTTTCAGCAATCCACTCCGCATATTTTTTGTAAATCATGTACTTGATTTATATTCTATATTGTTGATTATCTTCTTGCAGTCTGCTGCAGCAAAGAAACTGAAGAAAATCAA
>CAZVZM010000145.1:0-2733 GCA_964630835.1 uncultured Halanaerobiaceae bacterium | reverse complement strand
TATCTGCTGCTGAGGAAAATGAGGTTCCAGCGGGAAGTGCTCTGGCCGTGGATAGAAAAGCTTTTTCCAGCTCTGTACATGAACAGCTTTTAGATCACGACAACATAAATTACATTGTTAAAGAGGTAAAAACAATACCATCTGGATCTCCAATCATAATAGCCACAGGTCCCCTGACTTCTGACAGCCTGGCACAGTCAATAAAGGAGCTGACAGGGGAAGAATATTTGCATTTTTACGACGCTGCAGCTCCAATAGTTGATGCTGAGACGATAAATTACGAAAAAGTATTTTTTGCTTCAAGATATGATGAGGATAGTGATGATTACATTAATTGTCCTATGAGTGAGGAAGAATTTATGGAGTTTTGGGAATTTCTGCTGGGAGCTGAGTGCAATCTTCCTCATGACTTTGAGGATGAGGGTTATTTTGAGGCCTGCCTTCCCATAGAGGTCATGGCTCGCAGGGGATATAAGTCTCTTCTTTATGGGCCTCTTAAACCTGTGGGGCTAACCGAACCTGATACGGGAGAAAGGCCTCATGCTGTAGTGCAGCTTCGCCAGGATAACAGACAGGCCACCCTTTACAATATGGTGGGATTTCAGACCCGACTGAAGTGGAGTGAGCAGGATAGAATGCTCAAATTTATTCCCGGCCTGGAGTCAGCAGAAATTGTGAGGTATGGTGTCATGCACCGCAATACATTCATAAATTCTCCTCAACTGCTTACCCCTCACTACAATCTTAGATCTAAACCTCATATATTTATGGCGGGACAGATTACCGGTGTAGAGGGATATGTTGAGTCGACCTCCTCCGGGATGGCTGCCGGTTTAAACTGCGCACGCTACTTGCGGGAAAAGGAGCCCATAACATTTTCAGAAGAAACAGCCCACGGAGCGCTGGCTGCTTATATTTCAGATCCGGACCACGATAATCTGCAGCCTATGAATATTAATTTTGGTCTGCTGCCCGGACTTAACCGCAGTATTGATGATAAGAGAGAAAGAAATAGAGAAAGATCGCGAAGGGCTCTCAGGTGTTTAGATAAGATAATCGAAAAATACAAAATTTCGGGATCTTCTCCATAAATGATTGTAACTGGAAGCTAATAGAAGTGACACCGGGGATTTTTCGAAGGCCTATATATAGAGAGAGTTGAGCAGCTATGATTTTCCAGTATTATATACATAGCATTTTTCTACAGCAGTTATAGAAAAAAACTTTTTTCGATCTAATGATTGTAAAAAATCTTACATGCAGCTTTAATAGAAATTTCACAAAAACTTTTTAAATTGTTTAAATGATCCTGCCCATGTTTCGTAATCTTTTTGCTATTGAAATCATCTCTTTAATGGTGATTATATGAACAAAATGATGGTTAGAATGATGTTTAGAAAAATGGATTTTCTTCATAATCGTTGGTGAAATTTACGACATATTCTTTTAAAGCGATAGGTGCTCACCTCTTATTATAGGAAGCTATGAGGCGAAGTGATACTCGAAATTTTTCAAAGCCCGGGTCGGGACCATGGCCAAAAAATTGTGTCCCCGGCTCACGATGTGCCGGGCTGAGCGTGAGCTCAGGGAGGAGCTCTCGCGAAGGTAGCACTATTTTTTGGCCGAAAACTAAACTTAAGCAGAGGAAAAATTTCATTGTGAGCGGAGCCTCATAGCTTCCTCCAGCAACTGATGTAGAGAAACCAGAAAAATAAAACACAGGCACATTTAAATCTAAAGTTTCATAGAAATTCGGCCGGAGCGACAATCTTGACATAGCTGATTTAATTATGTTAATATATAGAGAAGAGAACACAATTTTGAATCCTTTGAAAATTTTTTTTGAGGTGATCACGTGTCCGAATTCAGATATGAAAGCACTACCGTGATAGCTGTAAAATATAATGGAAATACTGCCCTTGCGGGGGATGGTCAGGTGAGCATGGGAGAAACAGTTATGAAATCCGGAGCCAGCAAAATTCGCAGGCTTTACGATGAGGAAGTGCTGGCCGGTTTTGCTGGCACTTCAGCAGATGCTTTTACGCTATTTGAGAAATTTGAAAACAAATTAAAAGAATTTCACGGGCAGCTGGAGCGTTCGGCGGTGGAGCTGGCCAAAGAATGGAGGACCGACAAAATGCTTCGGCGCCTGGAAGCGCTTCTGATTGTTGCTGATGAAGATAAGATGCTTTTGCTCTCGGGTACGGGAGATGTCATTGAACCCGATGACAATGTTATGGCGATTGGCTCTGGAGGAGATTATGCCCGGGCTGCTGCCAGAGCACTTATAAAACATAATGATGGTTTATCAGCAATAGATATTGCTCGCGAGGCCATGAAAATTGCCGCCGATATATGTATATATACCAATGACCATATCAATGTTGATGTTATAAAGAAGGAGGATTGAGATGGAGGAGCTGACACCCAGGCAGATAGTGGAGGAACTAGACAGGTATATTATTGGACAGGATGATGCTAAAAAGTCTGTGGCGATAGCATTGAGAAATCGTTATCGCAGACAGCAGATAGATTCTGAGATGAAAGAAGAAATAATTCCTAAAAATATTTTGATGATAGGCCCCACCGGAGTTGGGAAGACAGAAATTGCCCGCCGTTTGGCCCGATTGGCTCACTCCCCCTTTTTAAAGGTTGAGGTCAGCAAATTTACAGAAGTGGGTTATGTGGGCCGGGATGTAGAGTCAATGGTCAGGGATCTGGTTGAAACTTCTA
>CAZVZM010000144.1:0-2736 GCA_964630835.1 uncultured Halanaerobiaceae bacterium | reverse complement strand
ATTCATCCATATCCACTTTTAGCTGCATTCTTTCATTGAAATAAGTTCTAATTCCCAGCCTTATCAGCAGAAATACCGTCAGGGTTACAGCTCCCAAAATTCCCAGCATAATGGCTATCTGATACCTTATTGCCAGCAGTGGATCCACTCCTGAGAGGATCTGACCGGTCATCATACCGGGAAGCCAAATTATTCCCATGCCCACCATGGAGTTGACTGTGGGCAGTACCGCATTATAAAAAGCCTGATTTGCCACCTCGCGGGTGGCTTGAGAGGGAGATGCCCCCAGCATCAGGGCATTTTCAATGCGGTGGGGATCATCCTCAATCCGATTGACCAAATTTTCCACTCCCAGGGAAACCCCTGTCATGGAGTTGCCTATTATCATGCCGGCGATAGGTATGAAATAGCGAGGATAATACCAGGGAGAAAGCCTGATAACCGTCAAAAGAAAGAAAAACAGGGTTATGACAGAACCGACAGTGATGGAAAATACCGCTGTTTTCTTCATGGCCCGGGAAAGGTCTGTGCTTACTCTGGCAAAGATATTTTGCAGGGCAAAACCTATCATCAGTATCATTATTAAAAGAGTGATCAGGGGGTGGGGCATATCAAATATAAGCTCCAGCACATATCCCACTAAAACCAGCTGCAGGGTCATGCGCGTAGCCGCAATCAAGATCTGCTTTTCCCGACCAATCTTTTGTTTCCTTACTATAACTATAAGAATTAAAACAAAAATGTAAGCAATCACCATCTGTATCAGAGGTATATCTATAACTTCACCGTTAACTGCCGCTTCCATTATGGTATTTTACCCCCTTTAATTCTCCATCCTCTATAATAACCTGCTGATCAGCAATTTTATCCGCAAGCTCTGGAGCATGAGTAACCATGATTATCCTGATATCATTATCTTCAGCATAATCCTCTAAAAAGTCCAGAAGATATTTCTCGCTGTCCGTATCCAGAGAGGCAGCGGGTTCATCAAGAAGAAGAGTTTCTGGCTCAAGCATGAGCAGCCGGGCCAGAGCCACCCTCTGTTTTTCTCCCCCGGAAAGATTATCGCAGTTTTCGTTCAGATTTTTTCCCAGCCTCATCTTTTCTACAAAAAACCTGTAATCGTCACTGTTATAATTATCCTGACGGGCTAATTCTGCTGCCTTATCAAATTCTTCCCTGATTGTATCTCCCAGCATGGCAGGATTTTGAGCTAGCATTTTTATCCTTTCCCGCAAGCCAAGCGGCGTATAGTCCTCCAGCTTCTTTCCTCTATAAAAAATTTCGCCCCTATCGGGAGAGATTAAATTTATGAGTAGCCTCAAAAGCGTCGTTTTGCCGCCTCCGCTGGTACCGCTTATAGCAGTAATTTTTTCTTCGCCCAGAGTTAGATCATCGATTTTAAGAATATCTTTGTAGATTACGTCCTGAAGTTCAAACAATTTGATTTCTCCCCCCCTGCTAATTTATTCCTGAATTTCCTCAAACAGCTCAGCTGTCTTTTTTCGAGCCTCTTCCAGCAGTTCCTCGCCCTCCTGAGTTATAGAATAGTACTTTCTAACTTTGCCATCCACCGTTTTCTCTTCAACCTCCAGCACCCCGTCTTCCTCCATTCCATGTAAAATAGGGTAAAGGGTTCCGGAACTCACCTCATAACCGTGACTTTTCAACTCCTCTATCATCCAGAGACCAAAGAAAGGTTCCTCGCGGGCATGATAGAGAATATGTACCCGGACAAACCCCAGAAAAATCTTCCGCATAATTTTACAGCTCATAATAGCTCACCTCTAACTATTATAGAATTTCGATATCGGCTCTCTATAATGATAGCAAAAACAGGGTCAAAAAGTCAAGATAATAAAAGATGCAGAGATTTTTCTCGCAATTATGCCTCCTCAAAAACAGCTGGAAATATTGTCATTACATTAAATTATGAAATTGGTCCTGAGCAGAAAAAGGGCGCAGCCCGGAAGGCGCGCCCATATAACTCTATACATATTTATCTTTTCTCACAGGCCTGATTAACCCTGCAGTATATCTTTTATTTCATCTTCAGAAGGAACTTCTCCTGTGATGACAGCTTCACCGTCTACCATAAGAGCAGGTGTCAGGGCTATTCCCCTCTCAGCCAGCTCATCCATCTCATCGATGTATTCAAAATCAATCTCGAGTTCTTCCGCTTCAGCTACTCTCTTTACTCTTTCAGCCAGAGTTTTGCAGTTCTGACAACCGGGTCCTAAAACTTCAACTTTCATCGATATCTCCTCCTCGTATAATATGGTTGAAATCGAGATAATTGAGCACACAACCGAAAAAGCAGAATTCAGATGGTTTAGATGACAATATTGCCGTAGATCAGACCGCTGATGGTGGCCATGACAACCACCAGCACGATGAATGCCGAGGTTTTCTTCGTGCCCAGCACGCTGTGAATCACCAGCATATTGGGCAGGCTCAAAGCCGGCCCCGCCAGAAGCAGCGAGAGAGCCGGTCCATCGCCCATGCCCAGACCCATAAGACCTTCCAGAATCGGACCCTCGGTCAGAGTGGCACAATACATAAAAGCTCCCAGTATGGAAGCTAAAAAGTTGGCGGATATGGAATTGCCGCCCACAAAATCCGCCACGACCTGCTCGGGTATCAGGCCGGCCTCTGTACCGGGACGCCCCATCAAAAATCCTGCGATGAGAACACCGGCAAAGAGCAGCGGGCCGATCATCTCGGTGAAATTCCAGG
>CAZVZM010000143.1:0-2745 GCA_964630835.1 uncultured Halanaerobiaceae bacterium | reverse complement strand
GAAGCTCTGGAATATCTTGAGATGTCACTCATGGATATAACAGGTCTGGAACCCGGAACTCCCTGATATAAAGAACAGGGTATTGGAGATTACAGATTTTTAATAATATCTCCCTATCGAAAGGCCAAAATTTTTAAAATATAAGATTTAGGTTTTGAGTTTCAACTTAAGGCATACGACCCTGTCGATATCGTATGCCTTTTTATTTTTGCCTTCTCATTGTAATCCATTTACATGAAAATTGAGTTGTAGTTATGATAACCTTTTAATGCGAAAGTGTTGCAGGAAATTGAGAAGAAATCATGAGGGGGTATACAATGACAGCTAAAACCGATGTTAAAAAGCGCCTTGAGGTAGATTTTAGTGACTCAGCCAAAAAATATCTGAAAGATAAAGGATCAACCGCTCTTACCATACGGCTCAAAGAGGTTGGTGGTGGCTGAGGCTCCATGATTAAGCCTGTGGCACAGGCCGGGAGTCCAGAAGAGAAATACATGGATAGTTTTATCAGGGAAAAGATAAATGATATAGATGTCTTTGCTTCTCGAAGCCTTTTAGAGGAGAATGAAAGGCTATATGCCTCCCTTGATATGAGTGGATTCTGGATTTTTAAAAGTCTCAATCTGGTTAAAATTTCTCGCCAGAAAATGGAGTAGAATATAATGTAAAGTCCTTCTCCAGAAAAATATTCAAACTAAATTTCACATAGTTTCATAATTTTCCGATGAAAAGAGTTAAATTGATATGGCTTTCCCGGGTATATAATTTTTATTATAAAGATCCTGGAGAAGAAGCGAATATAAATAATTCATTACACTTTTGGGAGGGAAGAAAATTGAGCGAGGTAGCTTTTAATATCAAAACTGAAAGAACTTTTAGCTGGGTGCGAAAGTACGGGTGGCTTCTCACTTTAGCGATTGGTGTAGGAGGACAATTTTATCCGCAGATTGGTCTGCTGGTTCCGCTAATTATGGCGGCAATGATATTAATGAGCCTTCTCAAGGGCAAATACTGGTGCGGCAATTTCTGCCCGCACGGCAGTTTTTTTGATGAGCTGGTTCTAAAGGTGGGCCGCAATTCATTAATCCCCGGTGTTTTTAAGCATAAGGTTACCATCGCGGCTGTTCTGATATTTTTTATGTTTAATTTTTCCCGAAATATTATTAATGCTGTTACAGCAGGTGGCGCTCTTCCTCTACACCACAGACTGGGATTTGTATTTTCTAACACCTATCTGATGGTTTTAGTGGTCGGGGGATTGCTGGGATTGTTTGTTAATGCCCGCACCTGGTGCCAGTTCTGTCCCATGGGGACCCTGCAGACTGGTTTTTACAGGCTGGGCAAAGCGCTTAATCTAACAGTCAGGGATGAGAAGGTGACAGTTGAGCATCCAGAGCGCTGTCTCTCCTGCGGTCAGTGTGCCAGGGTATGTCCCATGGAATTAAAACCATATAAACAATTTCAGAAATATGAAGACCATAATCAGCTGGAGTCAGAGAAATGTATCCGCTGCAAGACCTGCGTTAAAAACTGTCCGGCTGAGATATTACAGATGGCAGAGGCAGAAGAGGCCGTGGAGATCAGAGAAAATGCAAATCTAGAAGGTTTTAAATCCGCTGAGCATTTCAGAGCCCGCATCAGCGAAATCAATGAACTGAAGGAAGACGTAAGAGAATATACTTTCGAGCTTTTAGATCCCGAAGAGATGGATTTTGTGCCCGGCCAATTTTTGCTCATGGAGATAAGAGAAGATATAGATCTTTTCAGAGCTTATACCATTTCTTCTGCTTCACCTGATGGCTCTGAGGTGACCGTCACAATTAAAAGACTTGAAGATGGTTATGGCACAAATATAATATTCTCGGAGTTTGATGAGGGAGATGAGGTAAGACTCAAAGGTCCTCTCGGCAGAGATATAAAAGTGGAGAAAGATTATGATAACTGGCTTTTGATTGCAAATGGCATCGGTATAACTCCATTTGTTTCCACGGTGGAAAAATACTTTACTAATGGACATGATGAGGAGTTTACCGGTGAGGCAGATCTGCTATACGGTGTCCGTTACGAGGAAGACCTGGTATATCATGACTTTTTCTCGGAGGCAGAAGAGGAAAATGAAAGTTTGAATTATCATCACATTTTATCGCGTCCGAGAACAGATAATCATCCTGAGGGTTATGTCACTCATATTCTCGAAGATCTTGAGATTGAGGATAATACAGGCGTTTATATGTGCGGGACACCGGCAATGATATCCGATGCCAAAAAGATCTTAGCTGAGAAAGGGGTATCCGAAGAGGATATCAACTCTGAAAGCTTTGCACTTTGAAAAAGCTTTACACTTTAAAAAATTTCTAAGGAATGAAGATTGCTGTGATGTTTGCATGAAGAGTATTCTTCATGGATAAAATGATATGAAATTATGTAGAGTTGATAATCAGTGTAAAATTCAATAAAACTTGCATTTACCGGTCTGTCCAATACCTCCTCAATACCCCCTCAGTACCTCCTGGCGAAATTGAATGATAATTTCGTCAGGAGGTAGTATAAATTTTATTTGAAGTGCACTGCTCATAATTATCGATGTGGATATTTATTATATTTTTTCTTCATTGCCGTATAGCTTACGTAGATTTTAAAGGCTTGCTGTATTCTGTGTTCTCTATCTGAAAAAGCTCATCCATACTGGCAATTTCGAGCACATTTCTGGTATAATTTGATTTGATATTGCTGATGGATAGTTTA
>CAZVZM010000142.1:0-2886 GCA_964630835.1 uncultured Halanaerobiaceae bacterium | reverse complement strand
GTGAAGTACGGAACACTTTAATTTTAGCATCTCCCATTTCTCAAATCACTCCCACATAAAATATTTATCTTTTAATCGGTATTTTATAGATACCGACTTTTTCAGTGCAATCATAAACTATTCTCGGATAATTCAACTATCAAATCAATGTCACTTTCTTTCTCATTAGCTTCACCGCGCGCATAAGAGCCATAAATGCCAGCCTTTTCTATATTGTGTTTTTTTAAAACTTTTTTTATCTCTTCTTTTAAGCTTTCATTTGCTTTCATTAGACCAACCTCTATTCAATATCTTCCTCTAACTCTTTAAAATCATCATATCTAAAGATAGATATTTCTTTTTCTCCCGGATATCTCATAAAATCTTCTTCTGGCGTTTCTGGCAGTGTGCAAAAAACTCTTCAGTGAGTGTTAATTCCTTCTGGAATTTTTCGAGTATAAACCCTTATTTATAGATTCTTAACCTAAATAATTAACTTGTCCATTGGCACAAATAAAAGTATGTCAGGGATAACCCTGACATGGTAGCAAGATTCTTTCATCAATACTCTTATTTTCTCCTTTATATGTTTATTCAACCCCTTCGTCAATAGATCTATTCTCTTCAATTTCCAGTGTGCTGTCTGTTTCAACTTTGTATTTATAAACTCCTACCATTAAAGCAATCGCTGATAATAGAAATAAATATAATCCACTTCCAGCCACACTTCCCGTCTCACCCATTATCTCAACTGTAGCTTCAAAAATTATTATAATTGATGCAATAACAGCTATACCAGCCGAAACCATTCCCCAAACCTTTTTTATTTTATTCATTCTCAACACCTGGATAAAAGGATAAAGGAAAAAAACCAGCAATAAAAACCAGCCTCCAGCAAATCCACTCTGTGTGGCAATACCAACATCATACCAGGGTAAAAACTGAGATATAAAAGCTGCTATACTTGAAAAGAATATTAATTTGCCTCCAAGATTCCATTCACTGTATTTTTCTCCAAAATTTTTATCACTCATTTTTATAACCTCCCTGTTATGATTTCATGCGCATATAATTTTCAGGATGAATCTACCTGCCTCACCCTGGAAAATTTCTATTTCTGTATCCAGTGAGCTCTCTTACACACACACTTTTGTGTAAACAAGCTCCACATTATATAACTTCAATCATTCGGTTATAGCCTGCAGCTCTGTTTCTGTGGTTAGCTCTCCCTGTGTCAGTGACCAGGAAGCGGTATTATCCTCAACATTTGTCGTGTTGGCCATACTGATCTCACGGGGCATTTTAAGTGTAAATGTCATGGCGGTGTCATCTTCTTCCTCCTCAGAGACCGTTCCCTCCATAGAAGGAATATTCATAACAAACTCAAAGCTGCCGTCTTCATTTTGAGTTATTTCGTGATAATCTGTGTCCTGTATATCAACCGGAGATTTGCTGGAAAAGGTGACACGCCTGTATTCCATAAAATCTTCCTGAAATATTTCCTCATCCATCTCATAATTAATGTTAATTTCTGGTATCATCAGATCAAGTTGACGGGCCACTCCGGCTGCTTCTTCACCCGCCATAGCTTCATCTGCCAGCATTTCCACCGTCACATCTGCCATTCCCTCCTCATTAATTACCAGCGTGCTTTCAATTTCATAACAACCGCTCAAAACCAGGGGTAAAATCAAAATGATGAGCATCAACATCATTCTCTTTCTTTTTAACATTATATCCCTCCTGTTGTGAAATTTACTCCTGATAAATTATAGCAAGTTTTAATTATTTTGCTTGATATTTTTGCAATTATTTAATCCATACAGCAATCCGGGCTGTGCTCCTGATCAAATTCATAAAATAAGGCGAGGCTCATCTCTAATGAATCCCTTGAATCAATGGACATTTTAATTTTTTTACATAAATTAATTTAGCCTGCTCTTCAGAGCAGGCCGGGTAAAAACTCACTCTCTGGCAGCCAGACAGCCCTTTTCTTGAATTAAGGACTCTGACTTTGCGACCCTGGCTTTCGCCAGGAGTGCCCTGAAACAAAGAGAGAATATTTAATTGGAAATTTTTTCAATGTCAGTTATTATTGTAACAAAAAGTGAGGAAGTCTACAAGTGAATTGAGAAATTTTTTAAAATCATTGATTAACAATTGGCTCAACCATTAAGGGTGTTATTTCAACACCTATAGAAACAAAATCTGAAATTAAATACTATCAAATTTATTTTTTTCTTCTTCTCGTAACTTTTCTGCCATAGCCATAAATTCTTCCCTCCTTTCAGGAACTTCTTGGTTTACAATTTTTTGCATCAAATGAGGCGGCAAGTCAATTGCAGCAATAATGTAGCGAAAAACATAATCCGTTCTGTATTCATCCATTTTTTCATCCGTATATTTCTCAGTTTTATCCTGGAAGTGAGACAGGTCAACTTTATCTACTATATCCTCCGGCAGATATTCCCTGATAAAATTTTTAGCAGTCTCCGGATGTCCCATTACATGCTTGAATAGCTCATCGTGGGGCGTATATTTCATTGACATCTTATCACCTTCACTTTTTATTTCGCATTATTATTATACCATATACCTATCGGGAAGTTAACTATTCCGCTATAAAAATTATCTTACCTGTCTCAAAAGGTTTATATACCTGTCTGATTTAAAAATTCTATTTTTATCCTGTACTTTCTTGGAAACATCGTTCAGACCAATGATTCCTTTTACCGCTGCACACTCAATTAAAGGCTTCAAAAGTTCACTTCTGGTGTTTTCAAGTGATGTATCCACTTCTGGCATCTCTTCACCTTCCGTCTGCGATATATCAAATACATATACAGGTCGAAAATAAGTCTTGTTCACCTCTTTTTCCACCTCTTGCTCAACTATCTTACCATCAAC
>CAZVZM010000141.1:0-2961 GCA_964630835.1 uncultured Halanaerobiaceae bacterium | reverse complement strand
CTCCCTCCTCAAGAAAAATACACCCGACCTTCCCCTGCCCTTGCGGCAGGGGATTTATTTTTGCTGGGCCAGCTTTTCAAGCGCCTTCTCAAGCCGGAGCCGGTCCGTCTTCTCCGGTGAAAGCTCATAAAAGCCCAAAAGATCTCTTAAATTTTCCAGAGGGCCGCTCAATCCGTAGTCCGTGGTGGCCACCGCCCCGCAAAAATTTCCAAAAAGGGCAGCCTTTTCCGGCTCCGCCCCGGCAAGAATAAACCCCATAAAGCCGGCTGCAAAGCAATCTCCTGCTCCTGTGGTATCCACCGCCCGGCGGGGGAACCCGGCAATCCGGTCGACTATATCCCCCTCCTCCTCCCGATTATCCTCCCGGCTATTCTCCCCATTGTATTCGTCATTTTTGCTGAATAGCCAGCAGCCCTCCTCGCCTGCCGTCACAAGGAGGCTCTCCAGCGCAAAATTTTGGGCAAATTTGCGCAGATTGCGGCGGCTGAGCCCGCCTGCCAGAAGCTCAAACTCGTCCTTATTCATAAAAAGCATATCAGCCCGTTTTAGAGGCTCAAACTCTGTTCCTCTCTTTTCTCCTTTTTCTCCCGCCTGGCGGGCAAAGAGATGAGACATAACCACCGCCTTTTTGGGCTTCTCTCCTCTGTTTTTTTGAGCATCCAGGTAATCCAGGCAGCGCGTCAGCCTCTGCCGCTGCTCTCTGGATAGAAACAGGTAGGCGGAGATAAAAAGAAAGCTCAGGGGATTTCCCAGGGGAAGCTGCTCGATTATCCGGCGATAGTTTAAAGATTTTTTGTTAACCCCTCTGTATCCCAGCATTGTGCGGTCCCCATCCGGAGTGATGACACAGTACATAAGGCCTGTCCTTCCCTCTTTTCTCCTCAGGCCGATAGCCGGCAGGGAAAAAGCCTCTATCTCCTGCGCGGCCATATCACCAAGCGCTCCCCGGCCCAGACTGGCCACCGGATAAGGTTTTAACCCCAGCACCGCCAGAAGCCGGCTTAAATTCATGGCTGTCCCGCCCAGACTCATATCCAGGTTATCCGTATTTATGCCCTGCCCCTTCTCCGGTAAAGCAGGAAATTTGCCGTAAACATCTATATTGACATCGCCCAGAACCGCTCCAGAAAAATTTTCCCTGACAGCCCTCAACTTTTACGCCTCCCATTTTCTCCTGCTTTTTTCCCTGCTTTTATCCCTGATGAAAGCCTCTTCTTTCATGTTATGATATTTTTCCCCTTCCTGCAATGATTTGAGGCCAGAGCCTGATCTGCTGTGCGTTTGAGCTTTCATTTCTCACATATTTAAAATTTAAGCCGGGATTAGTTTGTTGAAGTGCTCAGCCAGGGGAATGACAGAGTTCTGCCGCAATAAAATAAACTGCCTGTTAAAAGTCTCTCTTTAGATATTTTTCTTTCATCGGGTGCTGCCGCCGGGCGGGTCCATATTTGATCGCGGCAGGCGAATAAACGTTTGCATAACCAAACTCACGTATGCTACAATGGTAATACGTGTGTTTGGAGGAGGGAATATGATGGGGAATACGGAAAAAAAAGTGGAAAAAGTGGAAAATGGCAGTGATAATACCGGCATAAAGAATCTGAAAATTAAAGCGGAGAAGGGTGAGCTTAATTCTGAGGGCGCGGAGGATGGAGAGTCCGGCATAAGGGAGGATGATGATCTAAGCCCTCCCCTGAGTTACGATCGCATGCCCCGCCGGGAGATAGTCTGTCTGGATATGAAATCCTTTTATGCAAGCGTGGAAGCTGTGGAGAGGGGGCTGGATCCCTTCCGCCGCATGCTGGCCGTGGTGGGTAGCAGGGAGAGAAAGGGCTCTGTCATTTTAGCCGCCTCTCCCGCCCTCAAGGAGAAGTATAATATCGGGACGGGCGACCGCCATCGCGATCTTCCCCCCGATGATGAAATCACGGTGGTTGAACCCCGGATGGCGCTTTACATAGATAGATCTGTGGCCATAACTGAGCTTCTAACGGAGTTTGCTCCCATCGACGATATCTTCACCTACTCCATCGATGAATCCTGGGTGGATCTTACCGATGTTCCCCTGGACGGCAAAAGTTTTCGCGCCCGGGCCCGCCATATACAGCACGAAATATATCGCCGCTTTAATCTGGTGGCCAGCCTGGGACTGGGTCCAAATATGTTCCTCTCCAAGGTGGCCATGGATATTGAGGGCAAAAAAAGCGGGCTGGCCCACTGGCAGTATGAAGATGTGCCCGAAAAACTGTGGCCAGTACCTCTTTCAGACTGCTGGGGTATAGGGCGCCGCCTGGAAAACCGGCTCAATCAATATGGAATACGGCAGGTCGGGGATATTGCCCGCCTGGATCCTGAATTTATGGAGAGAAAACTGGGAGCGGTGGGAGAGCAGATATATCAGCATGCCTGGGGCATAGACTTTAGCCGCCCCTCCGGCTTTTTTGATGACAGGGTAAAAAGTATCGGCCGGGGAATAACCCTCTTTGAGGATTTTTGTTCCGCCAGGCGGCTGATGACGGTAATTTTTAACCTCTGTGAGGAGATAGCATTTCGGGCCCGGCGCCAGGGGCTTGCGGGCAGGACGGTGTCCTTAAGCCTTTCCTACAGTTATGAACATTCCTCTTCCGGATTTAGGGTGCAGCGCACGCGCGATTATGCCTTCAATCTGGAGCAGAAAATAGCGGAGGTGTGCCGCGAACTTCTTCAGGAAAACTACAGCGGGGCCCCGGTAAGAAAGGTGAGCGTGACTTTAGGCAATCTGCAGGCTGCAGACAGCATCCAGCTCGATCTATTTTCCGATAGCGATAGGCGCCAGCAGCTGGCTTTAGCCCGCGATGAGATCAGAAAAAAGTTTGGACCGCAGGCTTTAAGCTTTGGTATAAGCCACTGCGAAAAGGAGCTGCGCTGCCGCATAAAGGGAAATATAGGGGGGCACAAAGCTTAATCGGTCCAATTGCTTTA
>CAZVZM010000140.1:0-2990 GCA_964630835.1 uncultured Halanaerobiaceae bacterium | reverse complement strand
ATGTTGAGGAACTGATAGAGGAGACAGTGGAGACGCTTATAGGTTACGTCCCTAAAGTAAGAAGGGGTTTTAAGAACGCTCAGGTGGAGTTTAATTTCGGTGATGATGATGAGGGTTATAATTTACTTGAACAGGCTCTGCAGGGCTTTCAGTGGTGTCTAAGCGTTACCACAAGGATAGCTCAGTTAGAAGAAGGAGAAAAGATACAGGAGATGAACGAGAAACTTTCGGACGGTTTTCAGGACATGCTGGATTTAGTCGACATTGATGAGGAAATGAAGGAAGAAGAGGATATGCTGATTAACAGAATACAGGAACTTTTAGAACTGGTAAAAGATATAGAGAAGTTAACGGATGAGCTGGCGGAAAGATATGATTTGGAGATTGATACAGAAGGTTAAAGTATATAATTAGAGATTGACCTTTAATAAAAAAGTTTGCACCATCATTTTTTCCATCTTTTACACTAAAAAATGTGTGGAAGGATATGTTATCCATGGTAGATGACAAGCTTCAGCTTTATTATAAACTGTATGACTTAAGCAGACAGCAGAACGAAGCCATCAAGGAGGAGGATGTGGATGAAGTATTGTCCATCCTTCAGGATAAGAAGGAGATTATCGATGAACTGGATGATGTGAATCTGGAGGAGGAGATTAGAAGCCACCCCAATCCTCAGGATACCCTTTACGAGATGCGGGATTTGATGGAGAGACTCACCGAGATGGAGGACGAGAATGTAGAATTGATGGAAAAACACATGTCCTCTCTAGCTCAGGAGATAAAATCGCTGGCTAACGGTAGAAAGACCATGGAGGGTTATTCCCAATCGCAGACTACTCAGAAGCAATCCGAGGGTAAAGTAATTGACGAAAAAGGATAAGAGTAAATGATAATATAAAAAAGGAGATAAATAATGGACATATTGGTCAATGGAGAGAAACTTAAACTGGGTGAATACAATACAATTGATAGTCTGCAGGGCATTATAGAATTCATGGACACCCATCTGGGCAAAGGTATTGTAAAGGCAGTAGAAGTTGACGGAGAAGAATATACTGTAGAGGAGATTGAAGAAAATAAGAAGTTGAACATGGATGAAGTCAGCAGAGTTAATTTTATAACTGCTGCCAGCGATGACCTTAAATCCAGTATAGCTTTCGACATAAAGGAAAAACTGCCGCAGATACGCAAAGATTTTAAGAGGGCGGCTGCTGAATTTACCCTGGGAGATGAGCTGAAGGGAGCTGAGATTGCGAAAGAAGCCCTGGAGTCCATGCATATAAATTATATGAAACTGGAGGCATGGCTTAAAGACTTAGCAGATGAAGAGGTATTAAATGAGTTTTACTCCTTAAAGGGAGATTATGATGATGTTATTCAGAAAATGGCCTTAAAAGATGAAGGACCTGATACAAAAGTCCTTGCGAATATGGCAGAAGAGGCGAGTAAATTGATTAAGAAGCTGGAAGACTTTATTGAAGAATTGGATACGCCTTCATGATAAAATGACTTTTCTCAGTCTAAAGCTTTAAAATTATAACAGGCATCATATTACCTGGAGGTGTCGCCTATGGTGACTCCAGTAAGCGGAAGAACAGATTTCCTCCAATCAGCCATGAGCACTATAAATATAAGGGAAAATATAAGCTACGACAGCGAGGCCGTGGAGGAAGCGGCGGATGAATTGAGACAGCTGAATGAAATGCAGCAATCACCTCAGGAGAACGAAAGAGTAACTCCAGAGGGCATAGGTGAGAATATAGATTACTATGCGTAAATAGCTTATTTTCTTCGTCAATCTGAGGGAGGAAAAGCAATGCAGGTATATTTGAACGAAGAAGAATTTGATATCGGTTATGAAGCACTTGATACATCTAAGCTTAATATGAAGTTTATAGTGGATTATGTGTCAGGCTGTTATTCTCAGCAAGTTATTACGGCTGTTGAGATTGATGGAGAAGAGTATTATCCCGGTGATATTCCCTATGAGGATATAAGTATTGAGGAAGTTAAAAAATTGAATTTTGTTACCGAGGAGATTGATGATGCTCAAATGAATGCAATTGAACAGGCAAAAAATAGGGTTCCAGAACTGAGAAAAGCTCTGGAAAATTCCGCCTCGGTATTTATGCTGGGAGATGAGGATGAAGCCTGGGAGATGTTTTTGGATGCAGCCGAAGAGTTAAACGACATTATAGATGAACTATCGGAAAAATTTATAGGAAAAGTTGAATTTGGAGGCGAAGCTGATTTTAAAGAGATAGAAGTTGAACACGATAACACCAATGTTCATTCGATGACAGCTCATAATCTTTTCCAGCTTGAAGGCAAAGATGCGGCAAAGAGTGCGGAAGAGATAGCCGAAATAGCGGAAATGTTAGAAGAATTTATCAAAAGGCATAGTCTGTAGCATAGAGTAGTTTAAGAGTTTATACACACATAAATAAGTTACACCTCTGGAGGTGTTAGTTATGGAAGCTCCAGGAGCAGGAGGAGCACAAAGCGTCCAAAACGCCATGAGCACCGCCATAACCAGGCAGGCAATGAACCAGGATGCCGGTGTAGTGGATGCGCTCATGGAAAGCGTGGAAGAGATACAGGAGACAGCTCAACAGGCTGACAGAGCATCCATGGAAGGTATAGGTGATAACGTAGACTTTCTGGCTTAATTGGCACCTAATCTGCAAATACAATATTTATTTATCAATTACGCTCCTGTAACTCACTCCTATCTTTCCTAATTTCTGCCCTTCCTGGTCATACGTCTGGGGAGGGCATTTGTTTTAGAATTGATTTTTAGGCTGTGAAACAAATTTTAAGGGGGCACAAAACCGCAGGGATTAAAATCTAATTGAGGAGCTGAGCAAAATGATTATCGCAGAAAGCACTTCCTTCAGCTACGCGCAGATGACCCAATCGCTGGAGATGAGAGCTTACGAAAATGACGAGGGAGAACAGGTGGTGGAGACCTCCTACAGCTACGATTA
>CAZVZM010000139.1:0-3022 GCA_964630835.1 uncultured Halanaerobiaceae bacterium | reverse complement strand
TTTGCCAAGATTGATGGTTATGTTAATTATGAACGTGCTGGCAAATCCAAACGAAAGATTTGCGTATACGAACCCGAGCATTATGCAGTTGTGCAAAAGGCTGCTAATTAGTAGCAGCAATTTTTTGTAAATCCTGATTTTCTGGCATCAGTTTAACCAGACCTGGTAAAGATCTGGTTATGCAAATGTATTTTTAAGTTTGATATTATGGCTTTTCTCCGCATCCGTTGATGAAAGTTACGACATATGCTGGGAGCTATAGCTGTTCAACTCTTTTTATAGCTTCCATAAATGTTTTTGCTGCAAGAAGTCACTTTACTGCCATTCTGTTAAAAATGATCGTTGTCATGCCATGAATCATAACACAGGGATTTCGATGATATCGACTTTTTGAAGTACAATCGTGAATTAGTTTTATAAAGATTCGGATAAATGCCTTGAATTTAAGTGCTCTTTAAGTGCTTTTTAAAAATTCAACAACTGATATGGAGAATAATCGATATTATTTATATAATGATGGTTTTTTTAATTACGACTTTTTCTGATTATGCGATTTTTATGATTTCAGAGAAGCCCTGGGATATGTTTTTCAAAGCAAGGGTATATTCGGTAATTCTCATCCCTCAGTTTCGATGCTGGGGGTTTTTTTATTAGGTTTTTTTATGATGGGGTGATTAGTTTATGTTCGTTGACGAAATTGAAATAGAGGTTAAAGGCGGTAATGGTGGTGATGGGGCTGTTAGTTTTCGCCGGGAAAAATTTGAACCCCGGGGTGGTCCTGATGGTGGCGATGGTGGAGATGGTGGTGATGTTATACTTGCCGTTGATCGCGGTTTGAATGCCCTCAGTCATCTCCGGTATGAGAAGGACTTTAAGGCGGAAGATGGTGAATCAGGCGGAGAGAGAGGCAAAAATGGCAGAGAAGGATCTGATATTACAATAAAAGTGCCGCCAGGAACAATGGTCTTCGACGAAAAAGGCCGAAAAGTAGCCGATCTCACGGAAGAGAATGAGAGATTCCTTGCTGCTGCCGGCGGTAGCGGCGGCAGGGGAAATACCAGATTTGCAAATTCCTCGAGACAGACACCTCGATTTTCCGAACAGGGTGAGCCCGGAGAAAAAAGAAAGCTCAAACTGGAATTAAAATTGATTGCTGACGTTGGTATCGTGGGGTTTCCTAATGTGGGTAAATCGACTTTAATATCTACAATTTCTGCTGCCAGGCCCAGGATTGATGACTATCATTTCACAACAGTTTCTCCCAATCTGGGAGTAGTAGAATATGATGAGTATCACTCCTATGTTGCAGCGGATGTGCCCGGCTTGATCGAAGATGCTCACAGTGGAGAGGGCCTTGGAGACACCTTTTTAAAGCATCTTGAGCGCACAAAACTACTTGTTCACGTTCTTGATGCAGCTGCTCTTGAGGGAAGAGATCCCCTTGAGGACTTTATTGTTATTAATCGCGAACTTGAAAAGTATAGTTCCGAACTGGCAGAGTTACCTCAGATAGTGGCTCTCAATAAGATAGATCTTCCCCGGGGACGAAACAGGGTGGCTGACTTAATGAAGCATTTTCAGGAAAAAAATTTTGATGTTTATCCTATCTCCGCTGCCACCGGAGAGGGAGTGGATGTTTTGAAAAAAGAAGTTGGTGAAAAAGTTAAAAATTTGCAGGAAGAACCTTCACCAGTAGAGAAGAAAGAAAAACAGCGAGGAGAAAAGGAAGAGGTTGTCATAACTCCCGAAACTCAAAAGTCATGGCGGCAGAGGAAAAGAGCAGTAAAAAAAGAAATCAGAGTGGAAAAGTGTGCTCCGGATCGCTACAGAGTTAAAGGCAGCTTTGTAGAAGATTTGCTTGAGAGAACGGATTTAAATAATGAGGAGGCTTTACAGAGGATGCTTTCGATACTGCGCGAGGAAGGCCTTCATGAAAAACTTGAAAAGGCGGGCATTAGAGACGGGATGACTGTAGTGATGGGAAATATGGAATTTGATTATGTCAAATAATATTTGGGACCGAAAAATATGCCTAAAAAAAGAGGAAAATTTCATTGTGAACCAAACTTTTATTTTCCAGTATAAAAAATCAAATCAGGGAGCTGAAAGTCATGAGAGATATTTCCCTTGTTACTGACAGCTGCAGTGATTTATCAAAAGAACAGGCTGAAAAGTGGGGAATCAGAATAATTCCTACTCCAGTTCACTTTGATGAAGAGACATATTATGATAGAGAGGACATCTCTCTTGAGGAGTTTTATGAACGACTGGATGATGGGGCAAACCCTTCAACCTCACAGATCTCCCCCGAGAAATTTCAGGAGGTTTTTCGGAATGAATTGCAGGCCGGTAACGAAGTGATTGCGATATGTTTTTCTTCAAAGTTGAGCGGAATATTTAAATCTGCAGTTATTGCTAAAAATGAAATCGGCAGCGATAGGGTTGCCGTCATTGATTCCCGCTCAGCTTCAATTGGCCTTGGCATGACAGTGATTCAGGCTGCTGAACAGCGCAACAATGGGGCTTCCCGGGAAGAGATTATCGATACGGTGGAAAGGAAAAGCAGATTCAGACAGCATATTTTCGCTGTGGGATCTCTGGAAATGTTAAAAAGAGGTGGTAGAATTTCAGGCGGCAAAGCCTTTGTGGGTAACATATTGAATATAAAACCCATCTTACATATCGAGGATGGAGAAATTCTTCCTCTCTCCCGGGTGCGGGGCAAAAATAAGATGCTAAAATATATAGTTGATCAGCTGGAAGAGAGGTGTACTGAAAATTCTGTTCCTGAAATCGTTGGTATCAGTCATTCCAATGATAGGAAGCTTGCTGAAAAACTTGAAAAAAGGATTGAAAACCGGCACAAAAATGTGGCAAGATTTATTCAGGGTGAAATAGGCGCAGCAGTTGGAGCACATGTGGGCAGCGGTACCGCCTGCCTGTTTTTTCAGGGGGAGGAACCTGCAGCTGATCCTGAAGTTGTGATTTGATTTATTAAATAGTTTTGTGTCTCTTTAGTTTT
>CAZVZM010000138.1:0-3060 GCA_964630835.1 uncultured Halanaerobiaceae bacterium | reverse complement strand
ATGAGCTAAATTAGACCGAGATGTGAGAGAAATGAAAGTGAGCTGTGAGTGGAATATGACTGCTGGACCTACTCATTGTGGTATAATTTTAATAGTTAGAGAAAAGAACAACTGAAAGACTTACACAAAATTACAGTTAAATTTTTAAAGGGGGGATGCTTATAGACATGGGGGTAGAGATTAGTCAACCAAAATTGGATAGAGAACTGGAGGGTTTGAAACACAGATTTAGAGTGGCGTGTGATTGTCTGGTGTTGAGTTTCAGCAGTGAAGAAGTAAGAAGCGAGCAGTAAAAATAAAAATTTGGAGGTTTCACAATGAAAAAATTTATGGTTTTATTTATGATGGTAGCCATGGTTATGGGATTTAGTATGGTGACTTTGGCAGGAGATAATGGAGAAAATGAAAATGATGGTTGGATTGGTGGAAGTGTGACTGAAGATGGCTGGTTTGGATATTCCGAGGATGAAGAATGTACTTTATGCGAAGAGCTTGATCTTGACCTTGAATTAAAAATTAAAGCCGAAATTGGCCCTTATGCTGAAGGAAGAGTTACAAGATATACAAGTTTCTTTGCAAAAGACCAAGCGGTAATGGAAGAAGCCATACTTTCGGGTCGACCTGGTATATATACTAATGATGGAAATATATTTGGTAATATGATGGGATCTATTTATGATGAAGCAGTTATGAGATTAGGCGGAGATTCTTCTTTTGACACAGAGGAAAACCTGGCTACTATAGAAATTAGAACTAATTCACCAATCTTTATTGACTGGGAGTTTGACAATGATGGGTGGCTTCAAGCAATTGATAATGATGGTAATGTTCATCACGTTGACACAATTTTAGGTATCCATGATAGAAGTAGACCATTACAGGTTGAAGACTCAGAAGGTGAATATGCTGCTGCAGCTGGATCTTCTGATTTTAAATATAACCGTTCAAAGGTAGCCAATTTGTTCCCTGAAGTCACTAATTTAGGTGGCTATGTGGGGGTTTTTGGTCAGTCTACTCATTCATCTCTCACTGCTTTAAGTAATAGCACTTCAATTCTACAAAATTTCCAGTACTGCACTACCAGAGAATATGAACTCAAATTGGGTATAGTTCTTGAAAAAGTTACTGCTGTGAGAGCTGGCGAATATGAAGGTACAGTTAATGTCACTATTTCTGATCTTGGAGAGAAAGTTTAAAGTTAGATATATGTAAATGAATTTAGGGGAGACAGCACTGTCTCCCCTAAAATTTTGATAAAACCTGGGGGCTGAATAATTATGAAAAGGAATATTTTATTATTTTTATTTGTCTCGGTGATAATTTTTTTTACTGTAGGGGCAAACAGTAGCTATGGTTTTGGCGTGAATCCCCTCTCTTACAATTTTGAAATGAGTCCAGGAGAGAGCAGAGAGTTTAATTTGACTCTCCTGCCGGGGGAAAGACAGGAGAATATACTATTAAATTTGCATTTTCCGCGGCAAAATCTTAACGGTTCTGTTTCTTATGTAGACGAGGAAACTGCACAAAATGAGGTGGCGGAATGGATAAATATTCCCGGTTCCGTACGAGTTCCTCCAGGAGAACAGGTAAGAGTCACGGGAACGGTAAATGTGCCCTTTGGAGCAGCAGGCAGTCATACTGCTGTAATAATGGTGGAACAGGATATTGAAGACCAACCGGGTTTGCAGGTGAGGTTCAGATATGCCGTTAACATTCATATAGATATTCCTCAGCCGTGGCTCAGAGAGAGTATGAATGTGATTGATTTTTCTTTGGGGCCGGACAGCAGAGAAAGACCCGAATTAGTGGCCCATATTGAAAATCCATCCGATCTATCATACGGGGCATATGGTGAGGTTACCATCAGAGATGAAAACCGCCGACTGGTAGAAAGGGTTGTTCTGGGAACTGCCATGGGCAGGCAGGGAACCAGAATATATCCCGGAGCGGAAGTCCAGTTTAAAAACACTGTATCGGCCCCCCTGCTGGCCGGGGATTATGATCTCAGGCTCTTTATGCGTTATGGCGATGGAAGGCAGTTAATTCAAAGTCAGCAGATAACTCTGGGTGATGAATTTGTGAGACCGGATACACTCAGATATCTGGAAATCAACCCCCAATCAATATCATCTACAGTGAGATTGGGAGGGGCGGACACCAATCCTATCCAATTGCAAAACAGAACCGGAGAAACGCTTTATTACAGTGTGGAACAGCAGGAAATTGCACTCGGCTACGATCATTCCATATTTGAGAATCTAGAGATGCAGCTTATGGGTTCAGGTCGCAATACACTTTCACCTCGGGGGCAGGATAGGCTCATGGCCTTTATTCGTTCCAGCAGAGAGGAAGAAGAGGGCGGTTATTATGGGAACCTGGAACTGACTGTTTATTCAGAAACTGGGGAAGTGCTGGAGACTCATATTATTGAAATGGAAGCCCTGGTAGGAGAAGAGGAAATTTACTCGGTTAACCTGCGTGATCTTCAGGCTCACTCCGATGAGGCCGGTACAATTATCAGTCTTTCCCTGCAGAATTCGGGTAATTTGGCTTTTTCACCCCGGTCAACGGCCTATATTTATGAAAACGAGGAAGAAGACGCAGAAATTTTAAAGACAGTGAGACTGAATCTACCTGAAGATATGCGTAGAGTGCTACCTTCTCTTTCCGGTTTTATGACTGGAACAGTGGAAGATCTGGAGTCGGGAGAATATCCCGTGAGAGTAAGAACAGAATATGGCGGGGAAATCCTGGCTGAAGAGACTTTTACAGTTGAAATTTCTAACGAAATAGAAGTAGAGAGTGGAGGGAATTGAGATGACAAAAAGAAATAAAAGAATATTAAAAAAGAGTTTTTTGTTGACTCTTGTTTTATTCCTGGGGATTGCTTTGATTGCTAGTTTGCCGGTGCAGGCGGTAGATGATGAGCAGGAAGAGATGCCGCTGGTATCCTCTTTCTTTTTTGAAACCGATATCAGAGAAGCTCTTAACGAACTGACATTGATTTCCGGAGTTAATATCATCTATGACCGAACTGTCGGAGGATCAGTAACCATGGAT
>CAZVZM010000137.1:0-3097 GCA_964630835.1 uncultured Halanaerobiaceae bacterium | reverse complement strand
CATCACACTACCTGGGATGCTATGTAATTTTAGTTTCCACACTCTGTAATTCTTAATAGTTCTTTTAAACTTTTTCGCTAAGATACTCCCAGATTCAGGGAATTGAGACCCCTTGTTTTCTCAGGTAGCTGAGGATATTATCTCTATCATCAAAGTAAGACTCGATGATTTCAATATACTCTTCAATAACACCAGGAGAAGTATCTAACACTCTAGCCTTTAATTTATCGGGCATATCATAGAGATATAGTATTAAAACCCTCTGAAAGGCATCTATATACCTATCAACTGATGCTCCATCATGATAGGTGGCTGAAGATATTTCCTGGTTAAGCATTCCCTGCAGATGTTTATCTATGATAATATGCTTGTGGGTAGTGGTCCTGCCAAAATCTTTAATGGTGCCGGCTGTAGGTAAAATAAGTTCAGTTAGCTTCATATATTTTCGACATAATTTACTTGCAGTACTTTGTTGAAGGAAAAACATGAGTCCTAAACCGGCGGTATTCAGTATGGCTCCCTGATGATAGGCTTCAAAACAGACACGTTCCAGCCGTTTTAGATTGAAGGTATTTAACTCTTTTAGACTGTTAATATCTTTAGCTTTCTCAATTTCCTTAGGTGTATAAAGGGTTAGTTTAACCGGTATCTGAGGACGCTTTTTACTCTTTTTGTGAAAAGGACTAAACCGGGCTGCATCCATGCCAATCCAGGCCATCTGTCCGACTTCAAGTTGGGATTTGAGAGGGCAAAATTTATTGCGCTCCTGATTTAAACACTCTATTATAGCTTTAGCCTGAGAACGGCTCAATTTTTCTGCTCCGGTCAAATAATCTATGAGCTCTTCTAAAACTTCTGCAGGGACTTCAGGACCTTCTTCAATTTCTGATATATAGCTATTATGAACTGAGGGATCATCTCCTAAGCTCTTCGGTGGTTTGAATTTTTTCCACCGGAAATCATCTGTATGAGGCGCTAAAGAGCGCTGATTAACCAGATAACGCACATCCTGCAAACTGGCTTTTTGATCAACTTCTTTAAGGATCTTAAGATGTTCCTTTTCAATTTCATCTCTAAGGTTAGCCCAGGTAACGCCGGAAGTTAACTTCTTGATCCACTCCGGTTTAAGCAGGGGTAAGATAACTTCCTGGTTTTGATAAACTGTGAGAAGCTCTCCTGGCTTCAATCTTTTGATGTTATGCCTTTTTTCCCAGTCTTTCATTTTCTGATTAAACATATCGATAATACGCTCAGCCAACCAGTCCTCAAAGGAGAATTTAAATTTTCGAGATAACCTTTGTTTCTGGGAGTTGATCAGATTTTTCCCGAGAAAAGAATCATAAGTTTGATTCCTTTTCCCGGGCATGGTTTGCTTCCACCTCCTTTTTTCTTCAATCAAATCTGAAGTTTTTTTTTGAAGCCTGACGTTCAAAAACTTTAGATAAATGGATAAAAATATAGGTGTTTTCTTTCGTATCATACCTATCAAGAAGTTCCATATATTTATCAATTAATTTCATTGATTTCCCCAATGTCTTGCGGATTAAACCGGGAGGTAAACCCTTTTCTCTGAGACCGTAAACATTGGCAAAGGTCTTAATATAATTTTCTATACTTTCATAGCTGTGTCCGGTCCTTTTTTTGATCTGAGTCTCAGTATAGCCTTGAAGGTAAAGTTCTATAATCTCTTCGGCATGACTTAAGCCGGGACCGATATCTACTATATTGCCCCGGGTAGGAATGAAAACATCATCGTGTTCTTTTAAAAGCCTGCGAATAACACTGGCGTCAACCCCCAATAAAAAGACTAAATCTGATTGATTTAATAAACCGCCCTGTTTTCTGGCCTCAGTGCTGTAACGTTTGATCTTACGCCATTTAAGAGGGGAGGTAGAATAGCCGTTGAAACTTTCAATATCTTCCTGAGTGCAGTAATCTAACTGAATACTGACCATTTCCGCTTCATCCAATGGCCTGCCGGCCGGCTCCTGACTGCTGACAGCATGGTATATTATACTCTCTTCAGGTCTGCTCCCGTGAAAATGAAACTGATACTCCTCCAGAAATTCCAGATAGGCTTTAATTTTAGCCGGAGACCAATTATGATTAACTTTAAGATCTTCCACAAAACCATCCCAATTACTGCCGGAAGGAGATCGATTGTATGCTAACTCTTTTTGGAGGTCACGCAGTCGGGATGAATCTTCATCAACGTTATCCAAAAGATTTAGATATTCTTCTGTTAATTTTTGATTTAAATCCAGCTGATCAGCTATATCTGAAGCTTCAGAGGTTTTTTCTTTAAGCTTGGCTACCCGCGCTAACTGCAGCTGATATTTGTTGAAGGTTCTTTTAGTCAAGTACAAATCCTTGCAGATACTGTGGATGTTATCTCCGGCAAGAAAGCGCTGCATGGCTGCAGTAGCCCTAAATTTTTTCATTAGCTTTCTGTGTTCTGTTTTCATACCGGAGATAGGAAGTCTTAGCCCTTTTTCCCACATGGTCTTTAAACGTTTTCTGACAGCTTTCATTCCCATGTTAACCAGACAGGAAAGGATTCTGGTAGAAAAGAGGGCATTCTGAAAATATGCTTCTTCCACCATGCGAAAGATTCGGCTGTTCTGTAAAGATTTAAGGCCACTTTTCTTGTATAATTCTATGTCTTCATACAGACAGGGAGTTAGACGGACGGATTTCTTCTCGGCTTTTTTATAGGAAGTTTTTTGGTGGTGATCATTGCCTTTGATTAAATCAAATACAATTACATTTTCCGGTCTATGTTCCCTGTCATTCAGCAAAGCATGATAGGCTTTATTTGTGACAATTTCAGCCATGCGTTCTCCAGTAACAAATTTTTCTTTAGTCTCACTTAAAAGCCAGTTATATAAACTCTTAGACTCCAGGGAATTAACATGTTGTTTAACCTTTTGTCGGTACTGTTTTTTGCGACCCAACTTAACCCCCTCCTGTATTGTATCATATGAAAAAATTAATGGTTGCTTGTTTTCATTATACAGGGGGTATAAAGTGACTGCAAACCTTCTAAAAACTTAAATCTCGGGAAAATTAGCGATAAAGTTTAAAGAGGTTGATGGTA
>CAZVZM010000136.1:0-3170 GCA_964630835.1 uncultured Halanaerobiaceae bacterium | reverse complement strand
TCCAGAGGTAATGAGAAAAATTGTTGAAGAAAGCAGACCTTTAATTCAAAATAATATTGAACTTAAATTTCGGCTGGAAATGGCCGCCAGGGAGATGCTGGCCAATGCTTTAGAGCACGGCTGCAGCTGTGAGGAAGAAAAAATAGAAATAGTTTTAACCCTGGGAGACTCCCGGCAGATAAAGTTAAGGGTGATTTCTCCCGGCGAAGGTTTTGATGTTGGGGAGGCTGCTTTAAATTATATGCCGAAATTAGAAACCCGAGGAAGAGGTCTGCCTATTATTAAAATCGCTGCTGACAGAGTTGACTTTAATGAAAAGGGAAATATAATTACCGCGGTTTTTAAGGTAAAAGATAATATGGAGGGATAAGATTTATGAAAACAAAGATAAATAAAAAATGGGCTCGAATTATCCCCCGGGGTTCTATTAATATTACCAATGCCGAAAAACTGCGAAAGGAGTTCAAAAAAATAATGAACCAGGGAATCAAAAAAATTATACTCGATTTAAAAAATGTTGATGATATCGACAGTGCGGCCCTGGGTAAAATTTTAGTAGTAAATAGTGCTCTCAAAGAGAAAGATGGAAAACTTGTTATAGAAAATGTCAATTCAGAGAGCGTTAGAAGACTACTGGACACAGTCAGTCTTTCAGATACGATTGAAATTAGAGATTGATTTAAAAAATATAAGAGCTGAGAGAAGTTTTTGGGATCGTTAAGCTTCTCTCAGCTTTCCAGCCAGTATATGAATTTTTCCTTGCATTTTTCCCCGCTTAATTCACTCCATGCCAGCTTATATATCTCCAGCTGTCTTTCATAAAAATCTCCCGATTTAATATCCTTCTTTTCTGTCAAATCCTCTATTTCACGCCTTTCTCCGGTTTTAAAATCTACTATAACCCACCCTTCTGCTTCCTTAAATGCAAGATCAATTATTCCTGATATGTGAACATCTCTGCTATCAGTTGAAATCAGTCCTCTTTCTGCAAATGTATCAAAAAGAGCTTCCCCTGACTCAATCGCCAGCGAGAAGGGGACCTCAGTCTTTACCATTTCGGACTCACATATCCTCTTCCATAGATTAGAGGATTTAAATTCATTTCCAATCCTCACCAGCCTATCAAATTCGCCGGATATATTTCCTTCCTTCATTTCCGACTCCCTGGCAGCCATTTCTGCCAGTTTTTCCAGGTCATTGACTTCAATATTTTCTCTTCTTTCAATCATTTTCTCCACCAAATTATGGGCAGCAGTTCCAAAGGCCATTGCCTCTTCTCTCGTCTTTCCATTTTGCTCTGCCTTTAGCGTCCCTTCATTCACCTCTGCCTCTGGCGCTCTCTCTTCCTCTGCAAAAATTACTTCACTTTCTTCCTCTCCTGCAATCTCAGTGGCAGATGTAACCTTATACGAAGAAGGCTTAACTTTTTTCTGCCATTCCTGCAGACTCTTTCTCAGCCCTAGCACTTCCCCGCGGCTCTTTGTATCTTTCTGCCCTAATCTTTCTCTATCCTTCTCTTTCTTTTCAATCTCCTCCGGCACCTCTATTTCTCTCTGTTCCGGCATACTGTCCAGCAGCGGCTTCCAGGGATTACCCTTTTTGGTGCAGTCACTTATAACCAGCAAATTTCTTGCCCGGGTGGCTGCTACATACAAAAGCCTGTTTTCCTCAGCCTGACTGTACTTCTCTTCCTCTTCGGCAAACTTTTCCCACTCCGGCGGCAGAGCTAGAGTTTTCTTGTTGCCATAGCTATCCTCCTGGCAGAAGCGGAAGTAACCGATGGGCTCCTCCCTCTCCCTCTTTATATGCCGCACCGGAGGATGATCGGTGTCCTTTTTGGGATGGGCTAAAAACACCACAGGAGCCTCAAGCCCTTTAGCTTTATGAAGGTTCATAACCCGCACCGCATTGGTGCCGTAACTTAAATTCAACTCCTCCTCCACTCCAGCCTCCAGCACGGTATCAAATTCTTCCACCAGGCCGGCAAAGTCGATCCCCCGTTCGGCTTCCACAGTCTTCAGACGCTCTAAGAGATAATATATATTGCTCAGCCTGTTTTCCCCCGCCTTTTCTGCCAGCAGGTGGGGAATTAATCCCAGCTCCTCTACAATTTCCTCCAGGGCTGAGGCCGGGGGCTGCTCCTCCGTCAGGCCTATAAATCTTCTCAGCTGAGTGAAGGCAAATTTAAACTTCTCAGATGTTTCCTCATCTAAGCCCTGCGGGATCTCCCCATCCAGATCCAGCTCACCGCCGGCGGAGCGGAAGCGATAAAGCTCATCATCGCTGATACCGTAGAAAAGCCCCCTCAAAACGGCCGCAAGCAGCACAGGGTTATTTTTATCCTGCAGAAATTTCACCAGTTTGTGAAGGGCCCGCACCTCTTTGGTGGAGCGCTCCAGTGTGCTGCCTCCGCTGACATCTGCCGGGATATCGCGCTCTTTTAAGGCTTTTACATACTCCTCCATCATATCCTTATAGCGGAGGATAATCATAAAATCTCTGTATTCGGGATTTTCTAGCTTCGCGTCTTTAAGTCCCGGCTCGCTTTTAGCCAGCTTTTTTTCCCCGCGCACGGCATCCTCTATGATGGTGGCAATTCGGCGGGCATCCTCCCTTACAATTTCCGCTTTTTTTGTGAAATCTCCGGGGATATTTAAAACTTTCACACCGCTAATAGCATCTTCATCTCCCAGGCGCACGGGATTAAGGGGGGCGTAAGGCGCCTGATAGCTGCTCTCTTCCGCGGGGAGTATCTCTTTAAAGACCTCATTTAGCGTATCTGTCACCGCCGGCAGGGAGCGAAAGTTGCTCGTCAGGTTAAGCACCTCGCCCGCCCCGGACCTAAATCGATCTTTGACCAGATTGTAGATATCGATATCAGCCCGGCGAAAGCGGTAGATGGACTGTTTGGGATCCCCCACCAAAAAGAGCGAGCCCGGATGGGGATTGAGATCCTGCCAGCTCTGCTTATCCAGCTCCCGGCCGGTGAGATAGAATATTATCTCAGCCTGCAGGGGATCAGTATCCTGAAATTCATCCACCAAAAGCGCTCTATATTTATTCTGAAAGTAGCGGCGCAGATCGGGATTATCCTTAAGGCCCCGGGCGGTAATGTGGAGCAGATCCTGAAAATTAAGCTCCGCTTCCTCCCGGCGCCGCTGGCGGTGTTC
>CAZVZM010000135.1:0-3193 GCA_964630835.1 uncultured Halanaerobiaceae bacterium | reverse complement strand
ACCCTGATTTCTCTTCCGACGGGGTTCCGCGATGAATGGTAACCCGGGGACCGATAAAATTACTCTCACCGAGAATAAGGCCGGTGGGCTCATCATTGTAACCCAAATCCTGAGGGGGCATGCCCAAAAGAGCCCCCTGAGAAATGAAATTGTCACGACCGATATATGTAATGCCTCTTATTTCTACACAATCCCCCAGGACACATCCCCCGGCAATGGTGACATCGGGACCTATTATTACGTCCCTGCCGAGCTTTACATCAGAGGCTATTTTTGCCTCAGGGCTGATAAAATCTCCCTTTGTGCCAGTGCCACTCCTGCCCCTGCCCCGGGGACGTCCTCCATCTGAAGTTTTACCGCTGCTAGAAGCCTCTGAAAAGCTGTCCTCTTTCATCTATATCGGATATCCTTTCTCTCCTGCCTTCCGGCCAAACATCAACATGCTCCTGTAGCATACTGCTGTCACCATAAAAAAACATCACACCTAAAGAGCATTATATCACGACATATAGTTAAATATCAAAGTCAAATCCAAAAGCCGGCGCTCTGCGGACAAAATCAAAGCCAGCAAAGAAATTGTAACAGTCGAGATGTCTTTCAAGTCTGGCTTCAAGCTGCTCCCACTCCTCTTCCTGCAGGTCGTATTCACCGCTGCCGGCAATTTTAACGCTGGACTTCGGAGCGCCAGTCATCAGCTCAAGGTCTATATCCCCTCCTGCTGATGTAAATTCGCCCTCTTTTAAATCGTACTCCGTATCTACTGACATACCCAGTTTATTGTTTTTTTCCTCACCAGCATCAAAACTTTCCTGAGCTGACACATCAGGATCGGAAACATTCTCTTCTTTATCCCTTAAAGGAAATATTCCAGGAAAAAATCCCTCAACTTCTGTGCCCAAACTGAGAGAATAAATTTCTTTCTCCTCAATTTCATCTCTCTCCAGAAGAGTTTCCTGCCAGACTATATTTTCCTCCCTATCCAGGGAAATTTCCCAATCCCAGTCAGGATTAACATTGCCTTCATAATTAAATCCCAGAGAAGTGCTCAGGGCCTGAGCGTTTTCAGCTGAACTGTATAAAATATGCTGATAATCTATATCTGTCTCAAAATCAAATCCTGAAAAAGGGTTAAAAGAATAAGACCAGCCGGGATTAAATAAAATTTGATCGGCCCTCTCTCCCTCTTCATCCAGGCGGCCAAATTCAAATCCTACATCAAAACCTCCGCCGGGCTCAAAACCGGTCATAACATAGGGCAGATACTCGAGGTCATAACCATCCCTGTAGTTAATTGACCAATCCACCTCATCCGCGGAGCCGCTGAGGGAATAATCGTGCCTGTAGAGTTTGCCGTCGCGGCGATCGTGATAAAGGTCCACGCGGGCGTTCTCCTCCAGCTCCCGGGCAATGGTGAATTCCTGGCGCCAAACCTCATCAAAGAAGCCGTAATGCAGATCGTACTGCAGCTCGCTCCGGTCATCGGTATAATTTAAGGTGGAAACCACATATCTCTCCTCATCCATCTCCTCATCTTCTGCTTCCCATTCACGTTCATGGGTCAGATGCTGGCGCCAGAAGATCTCGGAGGTGAGATCATACCTGTATCCCCCGTACAAAATATCCTCTATTTCTCCGGTGTCATCCTCATAGTTGTAACCGGTTTCCAGGTAAAAATTTCCCGGAGAATAGACTAAATCCGCGCCGTAATCCTCCTGCCATACTTCCTCTTCCTCTTCATCATCATCTTCTTCCACATCATCAATGCGCTCATAATAGGGTTCTATGGTTAAATTTCCGGTCGGGGTTATTTCATTTTCAAATAAAATTTCCCTTCTGTCCAGCGCTGTATTCATAAAATACAGCTTTCCCGCCACCAGCCCGCCCAGCTCATAGGGAACATTTATCTCCAAAAAGGGGCCTAAATCCCAGTCATAACCTATCTCGTAGGCGGGTGAAATGGGAGCAGCTTCAAATTCTCCCGTCTCCTCATCCTCCCTTATTTCCACAGTATAGGAGGGGAGGGTGAAAATTCTTCTCTCTCCCCAGAAAAAGGACACAGATTCACCCACAATCTTTTCCCGCGGATAGACCTTTATGTTCTCTGCCTCCACCCGATAATGGGGATCAGGCATTAAACAGGGGGTGAGCATGCCTTCACTGACCTCTATCGTGTGATCGGCCTCCTGGAGCAGGGCAACTTCATCCCCTTTGAAAAAAGCCTCTTCTACTTTGCCCTCTGCGTAAGCCAGGCTTCCTTCTCCTGTATAAATATTAAAAGAAAGGCTCTCACCGCGCAGATTTTCCTCATCATATGAAAAGTCGACGGGATCTCCGGAAGCCACAATATCTCCGGTCTCACCATAAAATCGCATTGTATCCGCTTTCAACTCTATATCAGGTCCCAGCAGGCGGGCAGCCCCCACAACTTCCACAAAATTTCCCTCATGGTCGTAACTTATTACATCCCCGGAAATATCGAAATAATCCCGGGCCAGCAGCTCAGTCTGGAGGGCGGGGAAAACTCCGAAAAATAAAAATAAAATAATCAGCAATATCATACAAATTTTGCCTCTGAGGCTATAAGTTTTGCCCCAGAGGTTATAAGAGCTAATATTTATTATAATCATCTTTCATTTTCAAGAGGGAGGGCCGATATCTCAATCGTGTCGGTTATTACCATCTCCACAACCTCTCCCCGTTCTATACTATCCTCCCGGCCGGGAACTGCAGCCCCCAGAATAATTCCGCCCGGATGATCAAGTATATAGGCAGCCACAGCTCCTGCCCCGGCGGCGAGAAACCGCGAACGATGTCGATACAAAAAATGAATAGCTGTATCGACAGCTCCCACAGGCGCCTGCCTGTATATATCAAAACTTAAATCACGGCCATCGAGGGACTTAAGAGTATGCGCTTCCAGATCGAGACTTCCATCTCTGCCCAGTCTGCCGGCTGAATTAGCTCCGCTCACTCTCATCCTTCCTTCAGAACCCGCAGGCAAAATCAGCATGTCATCGACAATAAAATCCTCGCTGAGTGTAAAGTCTATTAGACGCCCGGTCTGCGCATCCCGGGAGCTAACGGCTTGTTCAAAGCGAACCTCAAATTTGCTGCCGGAGGCAAGAGTAACTTTCTCTCGATTATTTTCTTCCGAAGTGGAGGGGTTGCTCTCCCGGGCTGCACTATCCTCCTC
>CAZVZM010000134.1:0-3230 GCA_964630835.1 uncultured Halanaerobiaceae bacterium | reverse complement strand
TTCCTAAAATGAACATTATGGAAGTGAAATTAAACTAAATTTAGCAACTGATGTGGAGAAGAAGCTAAAAATTATATAAATGAGAAAAAACAGGGGCTCCTTTAAAAGAACTGCTCCACTTCATCCAGGGATCCCCGCCCCCTGCGCAGGCTGTTCAAAGCTCTCAAATACCTCTCCTGACCGTAATAGGCATAGCCCCTCAAAAGATGGATAACATCATTATCCTCAATCTCCAGAGCAGCATCCAGCACCTCATGTCCCCGATCAAAATCTTCAAACTCACCGATCAATATTGTTGCTTTATAAGTATAGGGCCAGATGTTTTCTTCATCCAGCTCGGTAAGCCGGTCAAAATATTCCAGGGACTTCTTATAATCTTCTTTTATACTGTAAAAAAACGCGGCATAATTAAGACTCAGTAAATCCTCAGAACCTGCCTCAGCCTCTTTCAGAAATGGCTCAAGTTCCTCTGCCAGCCTCTCCTCTATATTTGAATTATCATTTTTCTTTTCGTTGACAAATTCCTCCGTCCTCTGAACCTCTCCCAGATTGGCCTTGCTGACAGCCTTTTTATAATGAACCAGCAGCGAATCACCGCCGGCCTCAATCTCAGCCTCAGCCTCTGACAGCTGCTCCTCCCAGAAATTTCCGGCCGATATAGAGTCCGCAGGCAGGAAGACTAAAGAGGAAAGAGTTATTAACAGCAGGGCTGCCAGAAAAGATGAAAGGCGGCGAAATGATGCCGATAAGTTTGTGGGGGCAGCTGAAACAATGCTGCCCCGGGAAAGCAAAACATCATTTTTGAGGCAAAGCAAAACACATTTAATCCCGAAGAAACATTTAATCCCGTTAATGAAGGTCAAAAATATTTTCAAAATCTCCACAAGTCGCGGGACTCTGCTTCTATTTTGCGTTATAATACTCACTTTTTCACCTTTTTCAACTTTTTCATCTATACAGTCAGATTTTATCATTTCCGCACATCCTCCGTCAAAAATATAAACTGATTAATTTACTTATCTTCGCCGCTTTCTTCCTCTTTCATAAACTCCTGAAAGAATACACCAAATACACCAATCATACCGGCCAGCACAACCGCTATAGCTACGTTTAATGTGGTTCCCCGTCCAATTGTCCTGCCCGGAGGTACAGCCTCGGAAACAAAGCGGACATCAGCGGTCTGCTCGGCTTCGGCCAGACGGGCCTCTTCCACCTGAGATGAGAGTTTCTCGTAGGAGCTCTCATAGCGAGTCACTTCCCGCTCTGCATTTTCCTTGAGGTGTTCATACTGCCAGACCTGATCTTCCAGAGACTCAACTTTATCTTCCAGTTCATTTTTTCTATCCTCATAAAAGCTGACCATGGCTTCAGCTTTATCAATGTCTATACCCAGATCAAAGTAGCGATTTTTTAGCTCTCTGTATTCCCCGGCTCTATGCTCATAAAGCTCCTGGTAGTGATCTACATCCTGTTCCAGAAGTTCTATCTCATCCTGATAGGTCTCGATGTCCCGGGTGAGATCAGCTATATCATCTTCCATTTCATCAATGAGTGCTTCATAATGAACCTGCTGGCCTCTAATCCGGGGATTTTCATATTCTTCCAGCATCGCCAGTCTTGTCTCCAGGGCTCTTTTCTCTCTCTCTTCTTCCCGCTTCTCTCGCTTTAAATCGCGGAAATCTTCCTCATGATCGGTATACATCTCCTCATACATGTCCAGATCTGCCTCTATGTCCGCTTCCTTTTCAATTAATTCATCCAGAGTTACTCTCAAATCTTCTTTTTGTTTTTCAAGCTCACTCAACGATTCCTCCAGATAATTTATCTGCTCCGGCAGAGAATATAGCCTGATTTGCAGATCAGCTCTTTCTTCCCGCAGCTGCTGATAGACCGGGTTAACCTCCTCATCTTCCAGCACCAGCTCTGCTAAAACTTCCAGCTCTTCCGGGGCAAAAATATTTTCCCAGAAGGGGTCCTCGGACAGGCTTCTCTCCAGAGTCTGCACTCTGGGTTCTTCATCAAGAACTGTTACCAGTTCCTCGTAATCCGACTCCGCCTGCTGCAGCTCTTCCTCCTTTTCGGCCAGCATCTCCTCTCTGCCCGAAATTAAATCTCGAAAGAACTGCATTCTATTTTCTTTGCCCACCAAATCATACTCCTCCCAGAAGCTGAAAAGTTCCTCGCGCTTCCGGCGATAGTTCTCCACTGTCTCTCTCAAATCCGGATCCATCTCCTCTACTTCTTCCAGCGTCCTCTCTCCCAGCCATATTCCGTCTTCTGTCTCAAGACCTTCCAGCTCCTCAGCTGCTGCCTCTATCTCCGCTTCCTGCTCAATGATTTCATCTTCCAGCTCAACCAGTTCCCGACGCTGCCCGTCCGCTTCCATCTCCTCAAGCTCGGCCAGACGGGAGCGCAGATGCTCAAGCTGTTCCTTTTTTTGATCGCGCTTTATTTCCAGCAGATCTACTCTGTATTCCTCCCGGGCTTCCACAAGCCTTTTGCGGGCATTTATCACATCTATTGCACGATCTGCAATATCGTCATCTTCGTCTCGAGTGATCTGAAGCACCCGATAAAACTCGTCCTCCCAAACATTGTCCTCCTCGAGTTCGGCAAGCGTTATCGCTACCTGCTCTTTCTCGGCTCTCTTTTGCTCCAGTTCCTCCTGATATGAGAGCATCTCACTTCTTGCCTCGCTCAGGCTATCATGATAATCTTGCTTTTCCTCGCTTAACCGCTCCAGACGGGCTTCCTCTTTAAGCTCCTGCAGTCTTCCCTGAGCTTCCTCCAGATTTTCCTCGGTTTCCTCAAATCGCTGACGGGTAACATCGAAAATCTCCTCGATCTCCCCGCGCCTGATATCCAGGGTGTCCTCTTTAAACTTTTCCGCCCAGACGTTTGCTATCTCGCTGGCCTCCTCGGGGTCGGTACGAGTTACCTCCATGCGCATAAGAAAACTGGCCTCTTCCTCTCCTCCAGCATCTTCATCAACCAAAACACTTAGATCCATGCTATTTTCAATGTTTGAGGGATGCAAAAGTTCATCTTCGTTATCGCGCAGATCGAGCTCCTCTATAATACGTCCCAGGATGTCATCGGATTGAGCTAGATTTGAGTAGGTCGATCTGTCCATCCGGGATACTTCTATCTCGGTATAGCGCGGCGGCATCAAGAGCACATCGGCCGTAGCTTTGTGCTGCACGTCGGTGGTTGTGATGGTATAAAAATAG
>CAZVZM010000133.1:0-3233 GCA_964630835.1 uncultured Halanaerobiaceae bacterium | reverse complement strand
GATCTAATTTATAGCAACACACCTGTGCAGGAAGTTTTGCGCTCTTTAGCCCGGGTGAGCGGCCAGAATATCATTATTGATGACCGCGTTGATGGGGATATAACTGTTGAACTCGAAGGGGTCGCCTTCGAGACCGCATTTGATAAAATTTTGGATGTAAAAGATCTGGATTATCATTACCAGGAAGGTGTGCTTATTGTTTCCACGCCGGATAGAATTGATGATCTGTATCGAGATATGGATAGAAGAATTTTTACTCTAGAACATATTTCCAGTGAAGAAGGCACAGATGTGCTGGAGCAGATTATGCCAGATGTAAATGCAAAACCTCTGCCGGATCAGGGCCGGATTATTTTGACCGGTCTTGAGGACCAGATTGAAGAAGCCGAGCTTCTTTTGGATGACCTGGATGAAGCTGATCCTGTATTTTCAAAAACTTATTCTCTGGAGTATTTACCCTCTCAGGATGCCGCCGGGGAGCTGGAGGCGCTATTTCCCGATCTGACTGTTCAGCCCCGGGAGGCTTATGGTGACGTTATTCTGCAGGGCAGTGAAGAAGATGTTGAGGAAGCAAAAACTCTTCTGGCAGAGATAGATAGGCCGCAACCGGATACCAGAGAAACCTATTTGCCTTTACATATGGAGCCTGATGAACTCAAAAACAAGGTGGGAGATATATATCCGGAAGAAGATCTGAAAATCACCAGAAGTAATGGTATGCTGCTGTTGGAAGGTCACCCCGAGGCGGTTGCTGATATCAGGGAGTTATTTAATGAGATTGAGCAGGAAGAGGAAGATGTTGTGCAGGCTCAATATACTCTTGATTACGTTGATATAGAAGAAATGAAAGAAATAATATCTGAACTGGATGAAGAACTCAGCGTTCAGGCCAGTGCCGGACAGAGGTCTGTAATTGTACGGGGGCCGGAAAGCCTTGTGGAAAACAGCAGAGAAATAGTAGAGATGCTTGACCAACCCAAACGCCAGGTTATGCTGGATGTTAGAATAGAAGAAGTTTCGGAGGAGGAAATGAAGGAAAGGGGTATTTCACCCGGTGATTTAAGCGATTTTGCCGCAATTGGCATAGAATATGATGATTATCTTCCCACTGGTATAGACGTAGAAATGCCGGAGATATTCAACTTGCTGGATGATGATGATGCCATGCAGACTGTGGCCAACCCCAGCCTGCTCTCTCTTGATGGGGAGGAAGCCCGGCTAATTATTGGAGATGAAATTCCCTTCGAAGAAAAAGAAGTTGTGGAGGGAGAAATCGAAACAGTTGGTTATGAATATGAAGAGGTAGGCATAACTCTTGATTTTACTCCTACCATAACAGCTGATGATACAGTGACCTTGGATATAGAGCCCGAGGTAAGCAGTATTACTGAACGAGGAGAAGAGCTTGTGCCGCCTGAAGTTCAAACCCGCCGCTTTGAAAATACTATTTCTCTGAGAGATGGACAGACCTTTGCGGTGGGCGGGTTAATTCAGGATGAAATGGAGGAAACAATGCGAGAAATTCCTTATCTGGCTGATTTACCTCTTTTAGGTCGATTGTTCAGTCACACAGAGCACGTAGAGGAAACAACAGAAATTATCATATTTATCACTGCCAATATAGTTGATATTATGGAGGACAATGTAGCTCTTGAAGATATAGAAGAAATGGAAGGCTTTAAGGAGCTTGAAGAGGAAACTGATGAAGACGATAAAGAGGAAAGTCAAACCAGCTATATGATTGATGAAGATGAATTTGAAAAAATAAAGGAAGATAAACTGGACAATGGAGATGAAGATCGCCCTCCTTTAAGTGAACGTATGGATAAAGTGATTGAGGAATATCTGGAACAATTTCAGGAAGAAGAGAACCAGGAGAATGAATCCGGTGAAAGTTAAAATAGCTATATTGAACTACCTCTTAAATGTCAAGTTATAATAAATTGAATTATCATTAATTTGAATGGATATTTCTTGTCTACAGCAAGCGGTATAGAATTTCAAAAAAGGTGGGAGGCGTTTAAATTGATTGTATTCCGGTATAAGTTATCTGCAACTTTGTTTATACCTGTTTTAATGGTCATGCTGCTCTTTTTATCAGCTCCTCACTCTCCTGTTCAGGCTCAACCAGCTTTGCAGCTGGAAGGATTTATAAATACTCTGAATGATCAGGGCTTTGGAGGTAGAGGTGGTTATTTTGGAGATACAGTCTCATTTACAGGTTCAGTCCAGGCGGATAGAGAAGATCTTACTGAAGGTACTTTGATGTTTGGCATTAATGTATTTGATGAGCTTATGCCTGATACTGGAGTTTATTTACAGGGAGGTTATGGATATAGAACTTATACATCCCCTCCCACTGAGCTATTAGGTCCTCAGCTGGGAGCATCTTTCTTTAGAGATCTATCGGGTGTTTTAACAGCCCGGACATTTCTCAGGCTTGGAATATATCCAGATGAATATGATCTTTATTATCGAACTGGATTCAGTATAGAAATGACACAAAATGCACATATGAATATTGATATTACAGGTTTCACGCTGGATGAGCCGGGTTTTGAAGTGGGAATTCAACTTAATCCAGGAGGTATCCTGTAATGATAAAAAACAATTCTTCTGAGATTTTAGCAGTTTTAATAATGCTTGCAGTATTTATATCTATACCAGGTTGTGATATGCTTTCTGAAAATGAATTCACTCTGGGAGGAGAAGTAGTTAGAGAAGATGAAAGATCGATGGCTGGCGTGGAAATTTTAGTTGGAGAAGAAGTGGTAAAAACAGATGAAGATGGAAATTGGCAAATTACAGGAATAAATAGCCGGGTAGATGTGGAAGTTGTTAATGAGAAGGATAATTTTGACCCTCCTTATTATCGTGATCAAGGAAGCAGCAATACAGAGCTAGATTTCACCTACATACTCGAAGATGAAGATTTTTATACTATTGAAGGCAGTATTAAAAACCCCATGGATGAAGGTATAGAAGATGTTGAAATAACATTAGAAGATCAGGAAGGGAATACAGTTGAAGAACAAAAAAGTGATGAAGATGGTAATTATATATTCCTTGACCTATACGATGAAGTTGATGTTGTCCCTGAAAAGGAAGGCTGGTATTTTCAACCTGAAAAACATGAAAATATAAGAGAGGATTCACAACTCGAATTTGTAGGTTATGAAGAAGTTTTAAATCTGGCAGGGTCGATAGAAGATGAAGATGGGGATGCTATGGAA
>CAZVZM010000132.1:0-3284 GCA_964630835.1 uncultured Halanaerobiaceae bacterium | reverse complement strand
ATGCTCCTTTGTCCGCTCAAATTTTTCCTTGTTTGACATCCTCATCATCCTCCTTATTATGTTAGTTGAGATATTCATGTCCATCTGTATGCAATTTTTCTGCTGCTAAAAAGGCATACACCACTCCTGTAAAAGCATATACTAATCCTGTAATACCAGCAACCTTAATTAAACAGTATTCAATTTTTATAGGCTGCTATCAACCGACTGAAAATCTTATGTATCCACACCGTTATATCTCTCTCGCCGAATAATTTTAAGAAAAGGCTCTTCTCCACATCAGTTGTTGGAGGAAGCTATGAGGCTCCGCTCACAATGAAATTTTCCCGTGAGCAGCTATCGCTTTAAAGGAATATGTCGTAAATTTCACCAGCGGTTATGAAAAAGAACCTGAGAAAAAATTGTAGAATCAATAATTTTTCTTTATAAAGCATAAAAATAAACTTAAAAAATTGGATTCAGGCCAAGTTTTAATAACTCTGGTAATGATCTATATCGTGTTTATCCAGAAAATCTTCGAGCTTGCGTTTTACACGCTGTAGAGCATTATCAACTGATTTCACATGCCGATCCAGAGCATCAGCTATGTCCTTATAGGATTTACCTTTGAGATACTCCTTCAAAACATCAAACTCCAGGTCGCTCAACATCTCGTAAAGCTTATCTTCAATCAAATGATAGGTCTCTCTGCTGAGAAAACGATTTTCCGGGTTGGCATTTTTGCTCCCTTTATTGAGGACATCAAGGAGAGTGCGATCTGATTCCTCATCGTAAATAGGCTTATTCAAAGAAACATATGAATTAAGGGGCTGGTGTTTCTGCCGGGTGGCAGCTTTAATGGCAGTTATAATCTGCCTGGTGATACAGAGCTCTGCAAAAGCGCGGAAGGAAGCCAGTCTTTCAATTTTATAATCCCTTATGGCTTTGTATAGACCGATCATGCCCTCCTGCACAATGTCCTCTCTATCCGCCCCAACCAAAAAATAGGAGCGAGATTTGGCAAGAACAAAATTCTTATACCTCTTAATCAACACTTCTTCCGCGCGGCTGCTGCCCTCCCGCACATGTTCAATTAGCTCGTCATCGGACATTTCTGTAAAATCCTCATATTTGATCTCTTCGCGAGCATTCCCTTTCAACCGGCATCCCCTCCTTAATCAGTTGCAATTTATATTATACTTGCTAACAATATTTTAGTCAAGGTTACCGGCAGACTGCCTCAGGGATTCGTAAATAAGAACAGCCGCCGCTGCAGAGGCATTGAGAGAACCCGGACATTTTCTTACGGGAACCCTGATCAAAAAATCACAGTTTTCCTTCACCAGCCTCCTCAAACCGCTGCCTTCACTGCCAATAACGATGCCCAGAGGACCGGTCAGATCAGCACTATAGTAAACTTCATCCCCTTCAGGATCCGCCCCTGCAATCCAGAGCCCAAGATCTTTTAAAGCCTTGATTTTTCTGTTCAAATTTGTGATTTTACACATTGCCAGATATTCAACTGCCCCGGCACTTGCCTTAACAACCGCAGGAGTTATCGGACAGCTGCGATCCCCGGGATAGATAACTCCCTGATAACCGGCAGCCCGGGCGGTTCGTGCCAGGGCCCCAAAATTCTGAGGATCCTTTATCTGGTCCAGCAGCAGCAGTCTCGGAGTGCCTCCCCCGGCCTTAACAGCTTTTACCACCTCTTCAGGATCCTTTAAATCTATATCATCCGCTAAAGCAACAACCCCCTGATGATTGTCAAGCTCTGAAAGGTCGGATACCTCCCTCTCAGTAGTTCTTTCTACAGGGATGCTGCGCTTTTTAGCCTCCTCTACAATTTTCTCGATATTATCTCCCCCGGCACTGTGCTGAATTAAGACCCGATGCACTTTGCGCGGACCCTTCAGCAGTTCCAGCACAGGATGCCTTCCGGCAACTTTAGCCATTTCCTTTCTCCTCCTCTGCATTATCAATCCTTCCACAGCTCATCTCTCCCTCCGGACACTCTCCCTTTACCTCACAGTCTGGTCCTGCCCGGGAGAAAAGCACAGGCGCGACCTCCTTCGCCTGGGCCAGCATCTGACCGGCCAGAGATCTAATTTCCCACTGAGCCCGGTGACAGCACCGCAGCCGAAAAAAGTGATAGAGAGAACGGGCATTATAAGATGCCATTAAATTTGTCTTTATGGGAGGGAGGACAAACCGGGCATCCTCAGCAGGCACCCCCTTATCCAGCAAATCATCGTAAAGTTTTCTGCTCTGTTCCATGTGTTCTCGATATTTTTTTTCGACCTCTTTTCCGGCGGATGAAACTGTGGGCGGCGTAATATATGAAAATTCCCCTTCCTCAACATATCGCTGGGAACGCTGACTGTATCCCACTCCAATTCTCTGCCGAACAAGCTGATGGCTCGTTACCCTGCTGCAAACAATATGAAAGGAAAAAAAGCTGTGCTCAAGCGTGGAGTAATGTCCTAAGTCCAGCACCTTCTTTATTAGCTTTTCTTTCTGCTCATGGGACATACTCTCCCTTATCCTCTCGGCTCCCTGACTGGAGTAACACAGGCGGGCCGCCACTGCCACATTTTTTTCTGCCTCTTCGGTATAGTCTATAAGCTCAGCCCGGGGCTCAACCCTCTTATCCCTGGTTTCATTCATGATGTATCAACCTCCACTCAGGGCCTCGAGGGGTGTCTTTTATTTCTATTCCCATTTCCTCCAGATCGTCCCTTATCCTGTCTGCAAGCTGATAATTTTCCTGTCGGCGGGCATCTTCTCTCAGCTCCAGCAAATACTCCAGCATCTCCTGAAATTTGTTCTCGCCTTCAACACCAGCCTCTGCTGCACTCAGCTCAAAACCCATAACTTCATTGAGCTCGAAAAAGATATCGCTGGCGTCCTCCAGGACAGAGTAAGTTTCTTCCTCCACCTCTCTTTCCAGTTCAGAGGTGTGCCTGTTTATGGTGCTGGCAATCTCATGAAGAACAGCTATACCGCGGGCTGTGTTAAAATCATCGTCCATAACCTCAACGAACTCCTCTTTAAGATCCTCAAGCTCCTCCCTGAAACTGACATGGTCTACCTCATCCTCCTCGTTTGTAACTTCCAGCACTTTCTTCAGCCGTCTTAGATGAGCGGCTGTATTTATTAATCTCTGCAGACTGCGGGCAGAATCTTCAATTTCTTCGAGAGAAAAATCAATAGGACTGCGGTAGTGTTTGTTCAAAATAAAATATCTTAACTCATCGGAAGAAAATCTCTCCAGAAGTTCCCTGGTCTCATACACATTGCCTTCG
>CAZVZM010000131.1:0-3367 GCA_964630835.1 uncultured Halanaerobiaceae bacterium | reverse complement strand
GGATACCCCCCGAAGCTGCTCATTATCCTCCCGGGTAAAATCCAGCCCCTCTTCATCTGCCATCTGTTTCCAGCCAAGAAAGTGAAATTCTGCCGTGTCAGTTATAACACCATCCAGATCGAGAATTATACCCTTAATGTCTGACATTATTTTTCCTCCTCTTTTATCTTCAGATTGTTCAGAGTGCTTATTCCTGGTGAGAATGAAACTCCATCCCCATGTAATTTTTCGTTCTTCCTGCTTTTAGTCATTAAATCAGGCTCGATGAAATCCCGCCATGCCATCAAGCTTTATCGTCGCGCAGATCGAGGCTGAAATATTTTCTGTTTTCCCCTCTGGAAGCTGCCCTCCAGATCTCAAGTCTTTTCGCCCGGGATATAATCTTGTTTGTCTCATTGCTCAACTCCCGACAGAGTCTGTTAAAATCATCAGGAGAAAGAGGGCTGTCAACAAAATTGTTGTTCACGAGTGTGATATGATACTTCCACTCCTCATAATTATCCAGTGTTGATATGTCCCTTTGAAAAAGTTTTTCATGCAGCCTCTCAGAAAACTGCAGGAGAGAATCGGTCGGCTTTACCCGCAGCACCAAAAATTGATTTTCATAACTTTTCAGACAGGTAAAATCCTCCAGCAGTATATTTATCTCCCCGGTTGTTTCCTGCAGGGTTTTAAGCGCAATGCGCGCTGCCTCCATTTTACGCTCCTTTTTAATTCTGTCCAGAGTTACATGCAGCGGAGGAAGCTTTTTACCCTTTTTATTTAGATCGTATTTTTGTAATACTGCTCTCTGAAGCTTTCTGGCACCGTCAGCCACCAGTCCTCCGGGAATAAGAACCACAAAGAGTTCATTTTTAAGTGAGGCAGGCTTAATCACAATTTCCACCCCTCATAAATTTTGGTTCTTCCTCCCGATCCGCAAATGTGCGGGTGAGCTCTTTAAACATCTCATCCTCATTTTGGGCAACAAAGGTCCCTTTCCGCTCTTTTAGCTCCTTCCAGGCGACAGCAGCTCTTCCTTCTGTGTAATCGCGCTCCTCAATGCTCCTCTCCTCCAGAAGAATAATATTTTTCCCGGGAAAATCTTTAAGCTGGAGTAGATTATCGATGTTGCCGTGACCGAAGGGCAGATCGGCCACCAAAATCATATCCGCCTTTTCAATCTTTTCGGAGTTTTCATGCAGATTTTCCTCTTCAATATAGGCGAAGGGAGGAATGTCCACAACTGAAAAACCCAGGCGACGGGCGATATCCCAGTCACTGTCGCCCTGATTTAAAATTCCACAGCTCACATCGAAACCCTGATAGTATAATCTCTGCAAAATTGACTTTGCATTGCCGCCTCCGCAGATCACATGCACCGAACCGGTCGATTTTAATCTCTCGCAGTAGCCCTCCTGCTCTCCCGGCAAAATTGTGATGCTGGGCCTTCCCGTCAGCCTGTTGTTTTCCACAATCACGCTGGCCTTATATACATCCGCAATATTTTGCTCGGTCAAAACCTCCTCCGGGGAACCTGTAGAGTGAATCCTGCCTTCCTCCAGCAAAATCAGGCGCTGACAGTACTGACCGGAAAGATTAAGATCATGTGATACAATCAAAATTGTAAGATCTCTTTCCCTATTGAGATAGGACAGAAGATCGAAAATTTCACCCTGATAGTTTATATCCAGGCTGGAAGTCGGCTCGTCCAAAAGCAGTATATCGGGATCCTGAGCCAGGGCCCGGGCGATTATGACCCGCTGTTTTTCACCGCCGCTGAGCTGATCGATATTTTTATCGTAAAACTGCCGGGTATCCGTCAGGGCCATAGCCTCTTCCACCCGCTGGCGATCCTCTTCTCTGGTCCTGCCCCAGCGATTTTGATAGGGGTTTCGGCCCATCATCACCAGATCGTAGACGGTAAAATCAAAATTTATGGCTGTTTCCTGGGGCACCACGGCCATTCTGCGGGCTAAATCCTGAGAGGAAAGCTTTTCTACTCTGCTGTCGTTGATATACACCACACCATGATCCGGCTCAAAAATACTGCTCACATTCTTAATGAAGGTGGACTTTCCGGACCCATTGGGGCCGATAATGCCGGCAAATTCTCCATTTTCTATAATTATATTTAGCTCCTTTAAAATATCTTCTCCATCTCCGTAAGAAAACCAGAGATCTTCAGTCTTCAGCACTCATATCACCATCTTTCCTGTTTGCGGCGCCTCAGCAGATATATGAAATAGGGGCCTCCGGCCAGAGCAGTGATGATGCCAACCGGTATTTCCAGCGGAGGCATTAAACTCCTTGCAAGCATATCCGATATCACCAGAAATATTCCTCCCAGCAGGGCGGCTAAAGGCAGAAGCTTCCTGTGATCGGGGCCGATCATCATTCTGGCAATGTGAGGGATTACAAGACCGATAAAACCTATTCCCCCGCTCACCGAGACAACTGCGGCCGTAACGAGCGTTGCTCCGGCAATGAGTATTTTTTTGACCTTCTCCACATTTACACCGAGGTGATGGGCATTTTCCTCCCCCAGCAGTATCAGATTGAGGTCATTCAGATAAAAAATGAGGGGAACCATCCCTATAAAGTAGTAGGGCAGGATCATGGCAATATCTCCCCAGCTCGATCCGGAGAGGCTGCCCATAAGCCAGAAAACAACCTGCTCAATATCCTGTGTGCCCATAACCATGACCAGAGATCTCACTGCATCCAGTATAAAAGCTGTAGCGACTCCAGCCAGCATGAAGGTCATCACGGGAACTTTATTTTTCGTTCTGGCCAGATTATACACCAGCGCAACAGTGGCTAAAGCTCCAAAAAATGCAAAGAGCGGTATCGTGCTAAAATAAAAGAAGGTGAAGCTGAGATTAAATACTATTACAAAGGTCACCGCCGTGCCCGCCCCGGCCGATATGCCAACTATATAGGGGTCGACCAGAGGGTTGCGTATTATTCCCTGAAATATGACTCCGGCAATGGCCAGCCCCGTGCCAACCAGAAAGCTTAAGACAATCCTGGGAAATCGTATCTCCCTCACAATAACTCTGTATCTGGCCAGCTCAGCGTCCGGAGAAAAAATTGACCTCATAACGGTGCGGAAGGGAATGCTGGTGCTGCCCACCGAAAGTGCCAGCACAAAGGTTAAAAAGACTGCTGCCAGAGCTGCAAGCATAATTAACAGGTATCTCTGCTTTATTGTCATCTATAAAATCCCCTTATTCGCTGCGCCAAAATAGCATTATCACTACGTCAATTTTAATGGATTATTTTGTAAGAGTCAAATCAGAGCAATAAAAAATCCCCGGCCGGATACCGGAGAAAATAAAAATGGAGCGGGCAACGGGATTTGAACCCGCGACCTCCAGTATGGCAA
>CAZVZM010000130.1:0-3380 GCA_964630835.1 uncultured Halanaerobiaceae bacterium | reverse complement strand
GCATCAAGATCAATCTCCATTTCCTCTTCCGGTATTTGAGCTTCAACGGAGGATTCTATAGTAATGCTGACTTTTATTGTCTCCTCGGCTAAAGGCTCTTCAAAAGCATCTCCAGCCACGGGCAAGCTCCCGGCTAAAACTGTAAACATTATGAGGAAAAATATCATAGGATATTTGAAACTCAATATCTATACACCACCCTGTATCTTCTGCCAAAATTACCTGTATAAACTTAAAACCTAAATCTCAATCCACCCAGATAACGCTTTACTTCCCCGGTATCACCGGCAGCCGCTGCTGTTATATAGACTGAGGAAGTTAAACGCACCCCCGTCTCAAATCTTAACTCCTCCGGTTCAATTTCGGTGGCATAACGCAGGCTGGCAAAGACGGGACCGGGATCAAACTCTATCTCCGCCCAGCCCTGATGATCGAGAAACTCATCCTCCTCGGGATAATAGAGGAAGGGCTGGTACGCTGCTGTGAAGTTAAAATAATTGAAGAAATTTACGCGGTCATACAAAATCGGGCCTAGAGCATAACCCTTCTCATGGTGTCTTTTTACTCTGCCGCCAAATTTCAATGTCTCCCTGAGATGGTAATCCACACCGAGGTTGATGAAATCATCGCCTCTGCGGGAAGTGATAGCAGCAGAGATATTCCAGTCGTAGCTTTCCATATATATATCCGCATCCAGCCCGTTACCGTAAAGCAGCTGGTATGTATCAGTCTCAAAGAGGTGAGCGTTGCTGTCATCTCTTCCGCTCAGCATCATCTCATCGAAGCCATCGAGGGATATCTCCGGGGAAAATGTCCCTTTCTCCTCCTCCAGCTGGCTGAAATCCACATCATCAGAGGGGAAAGATATCCTCTCCTCCTCTTTTTCCTGCTCCCCCCTCAGTGTTCCCTCGGGTTCCGCGGTTAAAAAAAGAGCAAACTTTCTCTCCTCATCTATTTCCTGTCGGGAGGTTAAAGAGCTTGAACTTTTCTCCTGGGTCAAATTCATAAGCCCCAGCATTGTTAGCTCTCCCGGTTCAAGCCAGGTGGTGGTATTGAAGCTGCTTGCCCCGCCGTCAACCTCTACCTCCACCAAAGATTTAATCTCGCCGGGGTTGCGACTTTTTTTGAGAGGGGTTATGACGGTCTCCATACTGGTCCCGCTTAAACCTGCTTCCCCCTCAGTCTGGACTATTTCCTCGCTAAAACCCAGACTTCCGCTCTCGCCCATGGTGGTGACCAGCCCGGGCCTGGCTACTCTCTCGGAGACTTCACTGCTACGTTTGGCTTCCAGCTCAAGATAATTCAGTACCTCGGGGGCTGTAAGCTCCATAACTTCCTCCCCCGCCACAAACTCCACTAAATCCTCGGGATCGGTGCTTAACTCAAACCCGGAAAAATCCAGGCTTTTTTCTTTTTCCTCTTTGATGTCCACAACCGTAAGCTCGTATTCAACCTGATGGGGGTTATCCTCGCTGTCTCTCTCTTTTAAAGCTTCTTTAGCTCTCTCAATATCCTGAGGTAATCCCTGGACCAAAATTTTATTGTCGGTCAGGTTGACCAATCTCACCCCGGGAATATCCAGAACTTCTATAAGCTCATCAGCGGGTATATACTCGGGCTCATAAAACTTACTCTTTGACCGGGCGGCAAACTCTGATGATCCCGGTTTAAACTCACCCACCAGAAAGTAATCTCTTTTATGTGTAAAGCGGTAGCCTGTGCCGGCTAAAAGCTTTTCTAAATTGTCCTGAAAGCTTTTATCCTCAGACAGGCTGACCGTCACGGTAGCCTGAGGCTGGCTTGCGAAGATAACTTCCTCGCCTTTTAACTCAGCCAGCTCGTAAACTGCCTCACTCAGGGGCATATCATGGTAGACTATCTCCTCTGCTTCTGCCTTGAGGGGACTGGCTGATAATATTGTTATCATCAATATTACAATTAAGGCTCTACCTGCGAAATACTTTAGCATATTGCCTCCCCCGAGCAAAGGATTACTCTATTATCTCCGGCGTTATCATAACCAGCATCTCTCTTTCTCCTTCCGTGGTGGTCTCCTCCCTAAAAAGCCAGCGGATAAGGGGTATATCTCCCAGGATCGGCACCCTGCTTTCGTACTCCACCACTTCATCTAGGGTCATACCCGCCATTGTAACAGTCTCACCGCTTTCGGCTCTGATGTTAGAAGCCATCTCGCTGCGACGGACGACTAACTGATCGTCTCTTACCTCGGTAAAGTGGCTTACGTCGGGGGCTATCTCCATCAAAACTTCATCCTCGCTCACTATATCCGGTGTCACTTCCATGGATACGCCTACATCCACTTCCTCTAAGACATCGTCGTCATCCTCAACTTCCATGATCAAAACTCGCTCCTCGCCCACAAAGAGCTCGGCGGGCTCGCCGTCGCTTACACGTATGCTGGGGTTGGCCTGTATTTCCGCCTTATCCTCATCCTGCAGAAACTCAAGCTCGGCCATAAGCTGGCCAGCAGGTCCGGCTGCCTCTAAAGCAAAGGCGCCATCGAAATCTAAGGCATATTCTTCATCGGCCTCTGCGGTGCTAAGTCCGAACATATCCGTGCCGTATTCCTCCATCACCTCGGTGGAGACCTCGGTCACAACTACCTCCACCAGGACTTCATCGGGAGCATAATCTATCTCCTCTAGATCACGCTTAAAATCTTCTATCACAGGCTCCGGGGCTGTAATGTTGAGCACATCATCGCGCTCGGGACTGGTTGTTACATAGTCCGCATAGTAAGGCGGCAGGAGAGAAACTGCCTCATCGGCGGTGATATAGTCAAGGTGTATTGTCTCGGTCACGGTGAGTCTATCGTACATGGCGCTTTCCGGTGTGGGTCTGCCCACTATGTAGAAATCCTCGTCTATCTTCTCGTAAGTATAGCCCCCGGTGATGAGCAGCATATCTAAAGCTTCCTCCAGGGGCACGTTATCTATATCAAGTGTGACTGTACCCACTACAGTCTCATCATAGACTATGTTTACACCCGTCTGCAGGGCTATCTCATTCAAGGCCTCGCGAATATCCTCATGAAAGAATACTGTGGAGACTAATGGTCCCTCTTCCTCTATATCATCCTCATGTTCGTCGGGATCAAATTCCTCCGCTCCCGGCTCATTTTCCTCATTGGACTCTTCCTCTTCGAGTTCATCTTCCTCGTCTTCCTCAGTTTCGTAATCTTCCAGCACCTCGTCCACCACATCGCCGGTAGCAACATCTGCCTGGAAAAACACAGGGGTGAAAATTATTGCTATAGTTAAAATTGCGATCAGGAAAACCGAAGACCTTAATTTCATTGCATTAATCCTCCTCGGCGGGTTCGATTTCCAGCTCAAATTCATTTACACTTATATCCTCAC
>CAZVZM010000129.1:0-3386 GCA_964630835.1 uncultured Halanaerobiaceae bacterium | reverse complement strand
GTGTGGCCGATGATATTCTGGCTCATCTTGATAATAAAGACTGAAAAGCACTGGAATGAGCACTTTTTAATTTGGTTCTTATTCACATCAGTTGATTAATTTTGTATGATTGTCCTTCTATTAAGCTTATTCCAGGAAGCTAAAGGCTCCGATCACAATGAAATTTTTCCTCTGCTTCAGTTTAGTTTTCGGCCTGGACCTGACTCAGGCTTCGAAAAATTTCGAGTATCACTTCGCCTCATAGCTTCCTATAATAAAAGGTGAGCAGCTATCGATTTACAGCATATGTCGTAAATTTCACCAACGGTCATGGAGAAGATCCAATAATTTTTATTGGAGGGGTTAATTTGAAGGCTGCAGCAGTAATTCCTGCTCGATATGGTTCTTCCAGATTTCCTGGAAAACCCCTGGTCCAGATATGTAATCGTCCCATGATTGAATGGGTTTATAGGCGCACGGCAGAGGCAGATTGTCTTCAAAATACAATAGTTGCCACCGATGACAGAAGAATATATAAAGCTGTAAAGGATTTTCAGGGACTGGCAGTAATGACAGATCACAAACATGAAAGCGGTACCGACAGAGTAGCCGAAGCGGCAGAACAGCTTGATTGTGATCTGATTGTTAATGTTCAGGGAGATGAGCCTCTTATCAGGGCGGATATGATTGAGACCGCCGTAGACCTCCTCGAGGATGAGGATAAGGAAACCGGGGCTGAGATGGCCACCCTGGCAGCTCCTATGGACAGAAAATTGGCATGCAGCCAGGACAGAGTAAAAGTCGTCCTTGATAAAAACGGTTATGCTCTTTATTTTTCGCGATCTTTAATCCCCGGTGGTGAAGAGGAAAATGAGATTGAAGAGGAAATAGATGATATGGATGTAAGTTATCATAACCCAGGCAGGGAATATCTACAGCATATAGGTTTATATGTATTTCGTCGTGAATTTCTGTTTCAGTATGCCAGTATGGACCCCACCCCTTTAGAACAGAGGGAATCACTGGAGCAGCTCCGGGTCCTGGAGAATGGTTACGACATAAAAACCGCTCTGGTAAAGCATCATGGCCCGGGAGTAGACAGGCCAGAAGACGTAAAAAAAGTTGATAAAATTTTGCGGGAGGAGATAGAAGGTGGGCTTTAAAGTTCGTTTAAATGATGAAATTTCTTTTGGAGATGATAAAGAATCACTTGTAGTGCTGGCGGGACCGTGTTCATTGGAGAGCAGGGAGTTAGCCCTGACAGTGGCCAGCCACTTAAAAGAAGTTACTGATGAGCTGAATCTGCCCTATGTTTTTAAATCTTCCTATGATAAAGCCAATCGTTCATCCATTGACTCCTTTCGCGGCCCCGGACTGGATAGAGGTCTGAGGATACTGGAGGATGTGAGAGATAAATTTTCTGTGCCGGTACTTTCCGATATTCACAGCCGCGAGCAGGCGGAAATTGCAGGAGAGGTGCTCGATATAGTTCAGGTGCCGGCTTTCCTGTCCAGGCAGACGGATATTGTTATCGGAGCCGGCGAAACCGGAAAAGTTGTAAATGTGAAAAAGGGACAATTTCTGGCCCCCTGGGATATAGATCAGGTGGTAAAGAAAATTGAGAGCACCGGCAATAATAAAATTTTGCTCACAGAAAGAGGTGCAATATTTGGATATAACAATCTCGTGGTTGACATGAGGTCGCTGGTCAGAATGAAAGAGACTGGCTATCCCGTAGTTTTTGATGTCACCCATAGCGTTCAGCTTCCCGGTGGCAGAGGAGATGAATCCGGAGGTGAGAGGAGATTTGCCCCTCCTCTAGCTCGTGCCGCCGCAGCTGTAGGCATTGATGCGGTGTTTATAGAAACTCATCCCAATCCGGATGAGGCTCTCTGCGATGGTCCTAATATGGTGCCCCTGGATAAATTGAAGAATATGCTGGAAGAAATCAAAGAATTCGACCTACTCAGGCGCAGCGAGGGGGGAATGGATCTTGGTTGATGATGATGCCAGCAGGCCGAGGATAAAAGAGAGCGGAACTTCCTCCAGCGGGACAGATGTGGAGAAAGCCCTGGGACGGGCCAGGCAGGTTTTAAAGGAAGAGGCGGGTGCGGTCAAAAGACTCTCCCGGGCCATCGACGGCAGCTTTCGCCGTGCCCTTAAAGAGATAATGAAGAGCAATGGCAGGATGCAGCTTACCGGTGTGGGAAAATCAGGTCTGGTAGCCCGTAAAATTGCTGCTACGCTTTCCAGCACAGGCACATCCGCCTATTTTGTGCATGCCGGTGAGGCCCTGCACGGCGATCTCGGTATGGTTAGTGAAAATGATATTTTACTGGCGGTGTCCAACAGCGGAGAAACGCAGGAGATACTGAGAATGATACCCGCTCTAAAAAGGCTGGGCGTGCGTCTATATGCCATGACTTCCTCTCCAGATTCCTCTCTGGCTCAGCAGGCGGATCTTGTGTTTGACCTTGGCATTGAGGAGGAAGCCTGTCCTATGGGGCTTGCTCCTACCACCAGCACCACAGCCTGCCTCGCTCTGGGCGATGCTCTGGCCATGGCCCTGGCCAGTCTGAAAGGAATTACGCCCCGCGACTTTGCCCTCTATCATCCCGGGGGTTCTCTGGGGAGAAAACTTTTGACAACTGTTGCTGATGTCCTGGAAATAAGGGAGCAAAATCCCAGATTGTCCCGGGAGGCGACTGTGCAGGAGGCGCTATTTAAGATGACTGACAGCCGCATGGGGTCTACTTCGATAGTGAATGAGAATGAAGAGCTGGTGGGGATAGTGACCGACGGAGACATTCGTCGTGCCGTTAGCAGCGCCGGAGACAGAGATCTCCTGGGGGCTTCTGTGGATACTATCATGACCAAAGATCCCAAAGCCGTAAATCCCGATGTTCTGGCTGCCGAAGCTCTAAAGATGATGGAGGACTGGGAAATAAATCATCTGCCCGTAGTGGATGATAAAAAGAAACCGCAGGGCATGGTAAACTTCCAGGATTTATTGCGTGCCAGAGTGTGGTGATTTTTTGAGCCTGTGAATAAATAGATAATATTGGTTCTTTTTCACATTAGTTGTTGGATTTTGTTTAAGAACACTTACATTTAAGACATTTTCCCATTTTTATAGAACTCATTCATGGAAGCTATAAGGCTCCGCTCACAATGAAATTTTTCCTCTGCTTCAGTTTAGTTTTCGGCCCAAAAATAGTGCTTCCTTCACGAAAGCTCCTCCCTGAGCTTCGCTCAGCCCGGCACATCCTGAGCCGGGGACACGATTTTTGGGCCATGGACCTGACTCAGGCTTCGAAAAATTTCGAGTATCACTTCGCCTCATAGCTTCCTTTAATAAGAGGTGAGCAGCTATCGCTTTACAGGCATATGTCGTAAATTTCACCAGC
>CAZVZM010000128.1:0-3399 GCA_964630835.1 uncultured Halanaerobiaceae bacterium | reverse complement strand
TATTATTCCCAGCGCCAGAATTTAATGGCGATCAGAGAAGCTGCCAGAAACCAGCCTGTCAGTATGACAATATTGAGGGTTAAAGAATAATTTCCGCTGATCCCCACCATTAACTGACGCAGGGCATCACCAAGGTAGGTGAGGGGCAGAATTCTCACTATGGGCTGAGTGTAATCAGGCATAGTTTCTATGGGAAAGAAAATACCCGAGAGAAATAGCATGGGAAACTGCACAACCTGAATAAGATTGCGCCCGCCTTCGGCTGAGCTGACAAAGGAGATAAGCATATATCCCAGGCTGACAAAGGTGAGTGAACCAAGTATTACAACTCCCAGCACGGCCAGAGGACTGGCTTTTATGCTCACCCCAAAAAAGAGGCGACCGATCATAATAATAATTGCCATCTGCAGTATACCTATGATCAACCTCAGGCCAATTTCGCTGCTCAAAAGTGCCTCGCGGGAGAGAGGGGTAACGCTTAAACTCCTTATGATTTCTTTTTCCCTTAAATCGAGAAATTGAATGGAGCCAAAAAGCCCCAGCTGCATTAAAGCCATAGCCAGTATGCCGGGAAGGATATAGTCAAAATCATCGATGCCTTCACCACCCTGCACCGGCTCAACCGTGGTTTCCAGCAGCCTCTCCCGGTCCAGAATTCTGTCCTCGGCATCCATAAATCCCCTCTCAAAGCTGGAGATAAGCTGCTGATTTAGGGCGGGATTGTTAGCTTCATCGTAATACATCTCTATCTCATATTTTTCATTTCCTTCTCCCGTAAAGCCCGCCTCCATATCAGGCAGCACAATGACCAGATTGCGCTCGCCTCGCTCCAGCGCCTCCATCTCCTCATCTGGGCTGCCGGTAAAAACGTGAAGATTTTCCTGGCTCTCTAGATTCGCCTTCATCTCCTCATACATGATACTCTCGGCGCCGGTAAGTCCCACATGAAACTGCATATCCACATCATCACCGCTGAATATAACTCCAAAAATAAAGATAAAAATTATAGGAAAGGCAAAGGTCCAGAAAAGCCCGCTCCTATCGCGAATAAACTCCTTAACGTTGGCGATAAATAGTTTATAAAACATATTCATTCTCTTATTTTCCTCCCTGTCAGTTTGAGAAATAGATCCTCCAGTGTAGGCTGCCGCAGATTTAGATTTACAATTTCGTCACCATTATTCTCCCCAAAATGCATGAGATCATTCATGGTGCTGGCAGCATTATCAGTATACAGATAGATGAGATCCCCGTCTTCCTCCTGCTCCAGATGTGTTACATGATCGAGAGATGTGAGTTTCTGAAAATCTTCATCCCGGAAGCCGGGGTCTGTAAATTCAATTGTCCTCTCCTGAAAATACCTGTCTATGAGTTCATCAGGACCTCCCCGGGCAATTATCTCTCCATGATCAATAATGAGCAGATCATCGCAGAGTTCCTCCGCCTCCTCCATATAATGAGTGGTGAGAAATACGGTTTTACCCAGATTTTTCATTTCCTTTATAACCTCCCACAGTCTGCGGCGGGCCTGGGGATCAAGACCGGTGGTGGGTTCATCAAGAAAAATAATATCTCCATTGCTGAGCAGGGCTAAAGCCACTGCCAGACGATGATGCTGCCCTCCGGAAAGGGATTCAATTCTGGTTTTCATTTTATCCTCCAGACCCACCATGGATATAGCTTTATCTTCAGAAAAAGGGTTATCGTAAAAACTGGAGAAAAGTTCGATCATCTCCTGAACAGTTAAGCGGGGAAAAAGGCTGGGAGATTGGAGCTGCACTCCCACTTTCTGCTTTAATTTTGCCTGATCTTTTTTGGGATCCAATCCTAAAACCGAAACATCTCCAGATGTGCGTTCCGTAAGACCAATAAGCGTTTCAATTGTGGTGGTCTTGCCGGCACCGTTGGGGCCGAGCATGCCAAAGATAATACCCTGATCCACCTGAAATGTTATCTCATCAACAGCTTTTAAGTCACCGTAATGCTTGCTCAAATCTTCAACCTCGATACAGCGATTATTTCTGTTATTTATCATACTACTTTTCCTCCTTATCCACTAAATCTATGACTTCCTTGAGCTGTTCTAAATGTATCTTGAATTCTTTCCGCCCCTTTTCAGTGGGGCGATAGCGGGTGCGCGGCTTGCGATCAACAAATTCCTTTTCCACCTCAATATACTCAGCTTCCTCCAGCCTGCGGAGGTGGGAAGAAAGATTGCCGTCGGTCAAATCCAGGCGGGATTTGAGAGTGGAAAAATCGCTTTCCGCTTCGCTGACCAGCACTGTCATTATCCCCAGTCTGGCCTTGCTTTGAAATATTTTTTTGATATCACTCAGGATGTGTTTATTATTCTCACTCATCCGCTTTCACCTGCTGGCGGAAATAAAAGCCCGTGAACAGCAGCCCGCCACCTCCTGCCAGGGCAAACCAGATGTAATTATAAATTTGGGGGATCCAGATCCCTATAAAAGCTGAAACTATCAGCCAGGCGCCGATTTTCATCATTTTTTTCCCCATAAAAAGCCCGGTGGCAATATATATTACTCCTATCTGAAAGGGCCAGTAGGCATTGAGCAGCCGATATGATTCAACATGGGGCCCGACAAAAACAATCATGAGGATAGCTGTAGCCAGAAGCAGCACCCACATCAAACGATTGACTTTTCTGGAGAGAAGGGAGGGGGGTTTTATTACATCCTCATCCTTATTACCTTTTTGGCGCCAGTAGAGGAGGAAATATGCTGCAGCCACACCTCCCAGCACGGGTAACCAGACTTGATTGGAGTAAATAGAGCCAAGATAACCGATAATCCAGGCAATCCCCCAGAGAATAAAGTAAGGATAACCGCTGGCTGCTTTAAGGCGGGTCTGGTCGGCCAGCTCCTGAAGGTAGTTAATCTGCTCTTTAATTTCATCTTCCTGCATAGTAGCTCAACACTCCTCTAATGTTATGATTTTAGGGTATTATTTTGCCCGTGAAGACTATCATTTCATTTTTTTGCTTAATATTTGCCTTCGAAAGTAGACTATATTACATTTAACTTTATTATACAAAGTAGTTTGCGCAATGTCAAATCGAAACATCAGTTCAGGAGGGAAAAGGCAAAAAAGGTGAAAAGCAAAAGAGTACCGAATGTACTAAAAAGAAAGAAAAATCTTGATTTAATTTTTACATGAAAGTAAAACTATCAAGAAGAATAAACTTACTCGCAGCAGGAGCGGAAAAAACAAGCTTGTAAGAAATCTGCTGAATACTCTCTCCGCCAAAAGCGATGAAACCAGCGAGCATGCTCTGAGAATGGCCGATTACGCCCACAAACTGGGTAAAAAAATTAATTTCACAAACGGACAGCTCAATAATCTCTCTCTGCTGGCCACACTTCATGATATAGGAAAGGT
>CAZVZM010000127.1:0-3443 GCA_964630835.1 uncultured Halanaerobiaceae bacterium | reverse complement strand
CTACAGACCGGAAGAGAAGCTGGAGGTTGTACAGGATGAGAGCCGGGTGCTGATTGAGCCCTCCGATGATTTTTCTTTGCATTACAGACTGGACTTTGGTGATCACGCGCCGGGTCAGGAGGAGATGTCCTTTTTTCCCGGAAGGGACAATTTTGCCCGAAAGATTGCCCCGGCACGCACTTTTGTGCAGAAAGGTGATATAGAGGCTCTGATAGAGACGGGAATGGCCCGGGGAGGCAGCAGGGAAAATGCTGTAATTTTTACCCGCGAAGGTCCGGAAAATGAGCTGCGTTTTTCCCGGGAGGCAGCCAGACATAAGATACTTGATTTGCTGGGAGATCTATTTTTACTTCCCCTTATATATATACAGGCCCGGATTATCGGCCATAAAAGCGGACACAGCCTTCACTGCAGGCTGGGGAAAATTCTTTTCAATAGACTTAGAGAGGAGAGTAAGTATGAGCGAGCAGTACGAATATAATATTAAAGAGATAAAGAGTTTGCTGCCACATCGATATCCATTTTTGCTTATCGATAGGATTTTAGAATGTCAGCCTGAGGAATACGTCAGGGCTGTAAAAAATGTTACCATAAATGAGGAATATTTTCAGGGACACTTTCCTGAGATGCCGGTTATGCCCGGTGTTTTAATTGTTGAAGCTTTAGCGCAGGCGGGAGGCTTTCTGCTCTATAAAAGCGTGCCGGAGAAAAGCGATAAGATTGCTTTTTTTGCCGGCATCAAGCAGGCGAAATTTCGCAGGCCGGTCGTTCCCGGAGACAGGCTCATCCTCACAACTGAGATGCTGAGACTGCGCTCTTCTCTGGGTAAAGTAGCAGGAGAGGCCCGGGTTGAAGGGGAGCTGGCTGCGGAAGCTGAGCTTACATTTGCCACCCGCTCTCCTGACTTTTTTAATAATAGGGAATGAGTTATTAAAATGAATGATAGATACTTAGATAAAGAAGAAAGCAGAGCGGATTTAAATCGGGAAACAATAATACATGAAGCTGCCGAGGTTTCCGGAGAGGCGGAGATCGGCAGAGGCTGCCGCATCGGCCCCAGGGCGGTGATAGGGCCGGAGGTAGAGATGGATAGAAACTGCCGTATAGGACCCGGGGCCCGTCTGACTGCAAAAATAAATATGGGCCCGGAAAATACAGTGGAATCCGGAGCCGTTCTCAAAGGAGGTTGCAAAACAGAAAACCATGATGCCGGCGCCGGCAATATTGAAGATGGGCAGGCGGGTATCACTATGGGGGAGAAGAATATAATAAGAGAGTATGCAATTGTTGAAGGTGGGGGCGTCAAACTGGGAGATGAAAATTTTTTGATGGCATATACCACTTTAAAACCCGGGGTAAAGCTGAAATCCCGGATTAAAATTGCCAATATGAGCGTGCTCGGTCCGGAGGTAAAAGTGGGGACAGGAGCTTTTATCGCCGGCATCTGTCTTTTGACCTCAGGCATAGAGGTGGGAAAGCTGGCCATGCTGGGAGGGCATTCCCGCTTTGAACAGGATATTCCCCCTTTTATGCTGGCCGATGGTAAACCCGCCCGCATTCACTCTATTAATGCGGTGGGTCTGAGGAGAGATGGCATTGATAGAGAGGAGTTCAGCGAACTCAAAGAAATCTTTCGCGAGGTTTTTCGCGGAGACAGCGCGGAGGCGGAGAAAACCGAAACTGCTTTTTGCATAAAGAGCATGAAAGAGAGAATTGATGGTCTTGAAAGACGAGATTACACCGGGGATTATGCCCTGGAACTGCTGACTTTTCTTAAGGAGAAGGAGTCCATTATGCCCGGGAAGGGGGAGTCAGGATAGTGAGTGTGGAAGAGGGAAAAAAGACAGGCCTTATTGCCGGGGGAGGAAGCATGCCGGCAATCTGGCTGGAAAGAGCTCAGGCTGCAGGAAGAAAGGTGACAGTGTATCGCATCGAGGGAGAAAAATCTGAACATTTTAATAGTGCAGATGGGGTGCGGGATATCAACCCCGGCCGCCTGAAGAAGCTGATACAGCAGCTAAAAAAAGATGGGATCGAAGATGTTGTGATGATGGGTAAGGTCAAAAAAGAGAGGATTTTCCAGAGAAGAGAGCTGGATGGAATGATGGAAAATCTTTTAAAGCAGCTGCCCGATCATCAGGATGAGACCATTCTGCGGGGTATTTCCCGAACTCTGAAGGAGGAAGGCTTTAATCTGCTGTCCCAGAAACTATATATGGAGGGAATCAGGCCCCGGGCGGGATTTCTCACCGATAATGACAGTATTACCCGGGAGGAACGCTCTGACTGTGAATACGGAGTGGAGCTGGCCGGGCGCATGGCCGAAATGGAGATAGGTCAGACTGTGCTGTTAAAAAGGGGCACCGTGCTGGCTGTGGAGGCTGTGGAGGGTACGGATGCAGCCATAAAGAGAGCAGGTAAATTTGGCGCAGAGGGAATGATAATGGCCAAAAGCTCCCGCCCCCGACAGGATGATGACCTGGAGGTACCTGCCGTGGGCCCGCGCACGGTCGAGCTTCTGGCTGGATATAATGCGTCTGCTCTGGCTTTAGAGGCCGGAGGAGTTGTTGTAGTGGAGCAGGAGAGAATGCTGGATAAGGCGGAAAAAGCAGGTGTGGCAGTATTGAGTCTAAAGCCATAATATATGGTGGATATAAGGCTCAGTTCACATGAAATTTTTCCTCTGCCTCAGTTTTGTTTTCGGCCAAAAAATAGTGCTGCCTTCGCGAGAGCTCCTCCTGAGCTCCGCTCAGTCCGGCACATCCTGAGCCGGAGGCACAATTTTTCGGCCATGGACCCGATCCAGGTTTCGAAAAATTTCCAGTGTCACATCGCCTCATATCCACCAATAGAAAGTTAACGGCAGTAAAAGGCCGTTGCTTGACCATATATAGCGTTTTTTAGATGATAATGGTAGAGGACCCATGATAATTAAAGCCAGAGCTTTTCTATTTCGTGATAGTATATTCGCAGAAAGTATATTTGTGGTAGCATAATGATTATTACAGAGTTTGGTTATTAGATAGATATCAAATCTATCTTAAATAGCTGGCTTAAATAGATTGTGCTGGAGGATATGATGCTCCGATCACATGAAATTTTTCCTCTGCCTCAGTTTAGTTTTCGGCCAAAAAATAGTGCTGCCTTCGCGAGAGCTCCTCCTGAGCTCCGCTCAGTCCGGCACATCCTGAGCCGGAGGCACAATTTTTCGGCCATGGACCCGATCAGGGTTTCGAAAAATTTCCAGTGTCACATCGCCTCATATCCACCACAGTGAATTTACAGCGGCTCAAGCAGGGCACTGCTCTATCAATACGAGGTGATCTTTGTGGATACGCTTCTGGTTGTGGCGGGAGAAGCATCAGGCGATATGTATGCAGCCCGGGTGGTCCGCCATATAAAAAATGAAATACAGCAGCTGCGCATAATTGGGATGGGGGGCA
>CAZVZM010000126.1:0-3460 GCA_964630835.1 uncultured Halanaerobiaceae bacterium | reverse complement strand
CTCTGAAATACCACCGTTTTCAATCATCAACGTGAATGCTTTGACCACCTCCGGGTCAAACTGTGAGCCCGCTCCTCTGGCCAGCTCATTCAGGGCCTCTTTGCTGTCAACTGCCTTTTGATATCCCCTGCCTCCGGTCATGACCTCATAGGCATCAACAACGGCAAATATTCGGGAGGTCCGCGGAATTTCTTCCTTCTTTAAACCGCGAGGGTATCCGCTTCCGTCCCATCGCTCGTGATGAGAAAATATCTTATCCGCCAGATGAGAAAATTTATCGGTGTCAAGGGTCAAACGAAATCCTTTTTCCGGATGTCTTTTTATTAACTTCCACTCTTCTTCAGAAAGGCTTCCCTTTCTCTTTAATATTTCTTCAGATATATATACGCTGCCTATATCGTGCAGTTGAGCCAGCTGGTATAGCTCCTCCAGCTCGACTTCGGATATTTCCAGCCTGTTTCCCAGCCTGTATAAAAAATCGGTCATTCTGATCATGTGCCGCTGGCTTTCCTCGCTCTTATTTTTTAGATGCTCCAGCAAGGCCATTATCATAAGATCTTCACTGCTCCGGCTTTTTCTCTGCTTATCCATATACATTCTGGTATCCGCCTGCTGCAGGATGCTCTCCACGTCCTGGGACATTTTATTTTTCGTTGCATGCCCGATCCCCAGGGTCACCGGAATATCTTTTTTTCGACTTTTTTTGCAGTAATCCTGGATTCTGGCAATGACCTTCTCCGCCTCTCTTCCCCCGGTTTGTGGCAATAAAATGGCAAATTCATCTCCCCCCCAGCGCGATACTATGTCCTCAGAGCGTACAGACATCTGCAAAATTTCAGCGGTCCTCTTTAATAAATCATCTCCCTTATCGTGGCCAAAGCCATCATTCACAAGCTTGAGACTGTTAACATCCACCATTATTATGGTCAGCGGCAGCTGCCTCTCCGTGTCCAGCCTCTCCAGCTCCTCCTGAAAAAACCTGCGGTTATAGAGTGATGTAAGAGAATCCTGGTAGGAAACGTATTCCAGATTTTCCTGGTCGGATCTGTGGAAAATTAACGCCGAAAGCCTATCCGATAACTTATCGAGCATGCGATCATCCCTTTCCAGAAAAGTTGGAGGAAGCTCTGTATCGTCTTCGGCTTGATAATAAACTTCCAGATAGCCCTCATCCTCTTTCCCTAATTTTTTCACCGTCCGCCACTTTGTTTTTTCGAAAATGCTGGATGTGGCAGCCTTTCCTTTATAGCTCATTCTTACATATATTTCGCAAAGAGGTGCCCACTTTTTCTGGATAAGATCTGCCGACTTTTTCATCATTTTAATAATACTGTCCCTGCTGTCGAGAAAAAGTCCTGTTAACTCATAAAGCAGTTTTATTTCGTTAAGTTCCATGGCTATCTCATTTTCTCTGAGCTGCTCCCATCTAATGTGAAAAATCAATGCTCCTCCGGGAAGCGAACTCACATCAATCATTCCTCTGCTTTTATTTCCCCCGGAATAAGCCGGAGATGAAAACCGATAGTGATCATTTTCTTCATTTAACACCCGCTTAATTTCTTTTTTTATCTCTTCTGTCCTGTCAATTTCATCAGAACCATAAAAACAGCTCAAAAGTGAAAAATAATTGCTTTCTTCATCCAGACAGAAGGATCTTTTTATCAGCTCCGATTGGTGTTTCATCCACAGCTTGCTGGCAAAAATTATTTCCCCCTGTCGATTTATTATTAGAGCTTCTGCTGGAAGGGCGTCAAAGATTATATCGAGTGTTATTCCGGATGGAATTTTTGCATCTAATGCCAGCAAATTATTATCTTTATCCCCATCATCAGCTAAATCTCTGAAATTTATCTGCCCGCCGTCTTTATTTATATTGTTCAAATAATTCAAATATATTTTGGAAGCTTTTTTAAACAAGGCTCCTCCCTCCTCTCCTCTCTGCCCTTCTCTACCTCCTGAAGCTGTATGGCTCTATGCTCACCTTTCTTTTAAACCCGGGCAACTTTCTGCTCATCGCCTCCATAGAAGCTCCCGGCAAATATTATTATATCACGGCGGGGAAAATTAGTTTATTACCCATTCGGGTAATATTTGGACGTATTTCTGCGTTTGCTTTATCATGTTTTGAGATTAATCCGCACATTACCTTCGGCTCTGAAAATACCGCTGTCATCCAGATGGAGGTAGGCTGTATCGCTCTCAATCGTATCCCCATTTTCCTCTGTAACCTTTACATTGTTTCTCAATAAGAGGATCTCATCCACATCTTCATAGTCTCCTTCATCAGCCGCTATCTTTCGACCTCCCTGTTCGATCTCGACATCTCCCCGGGCCTGAAAATTTCCCGTATCCCCCTGCATATCCAGACTGGCAGTGCGCAAAATCATCGTTTCATCGGCGTCCTCCCCCTGCTGCTGGTTCATCAGCACATTTTCAGTAAATACAAAACGCTCTTCCTCAAAATAAATTTTGAGCTCACTGCTTTCCACATATCCATCCTCGTGTCTAAGCAAAACCTCTCCGAAAAAAAGGGCAATGTCCTCCTCCCGCATTATTTCTCCGGAGTCAGCCTCAACCTCGTAATCCTCCCAGAAAACTGTTACACCTTTATCAATTTTGATGATGTCATCGCGGTAATCGAGCACACCCGATCTAATCTGCATGGAGGCCAGCGATGGTAACGATATACCTCCAACCAGAATGGCAGCAGACAATAAAATTATTATAATCATTTTAAAATGGAGCAGAAAAATATTTTTCATCGCGGGTAATGTATTATCGATTGCCTCGATAAAAGGTTTTATCCCACCCTTAACCGCCCCTCTGAACCCCTGATATGTCATCTTCTTTTCGCAATCCACTTTTCTATCATCATTTATCACAATCATATAGATCAGCCCCCTTATTAATGCGGCCGGATCGAGGTCAACCCCGGCCAAATTTCTTACCTCGATTTGCATTATTCTGAATTTTCGTTAAGCTATCCCCAAAATAGAATTTGCCCCGGCACTTTTGAGCCGGGAATAAAATTTATCATTCGATAACATATAAATTAGATTGTGATATAATTATACTACTATTTCAATCCCGGGTCAATACTATTAATATAAAATTTCGCTTTCATGATTTGTTTTGTTTTGCTTCAGTTTGGTTACTGGTAATTAGCAATATTTCAAAATCTATAGCTAAAGCCAAGGCTGGAAAAGTCCCTCAGATGCAGGGAGAGCTCAGGAGATAATTTTAATCCCAGGCTATGAGAAAATTTTTGAAATCCGGGGCGCAGATGCCAGCTAAATGACATATCCGCTCTGCCCAGGGTAAGCTCAGCAGAAGCTCTCAATCCAGCACCATCTTTCCCATATCCAAAGAGGCATTCCGGGCCCAGCCAGAGGCGGGAAAGATAGGAGCTGAAGACATCCCACTCTCCCCGCAGGGCGCCCGATTTAACTTCAGGAAAACT
>CAZVZM010000125.1:0-3468 GCA_964630835.1 uncultured Halanaerobiaceae bacterium | reverse complement strand
TCCAGTGCTTTTCAGTCTTTATTATCAAGATGAGCCAGAATATCATCGGCCACACAATTTATTGAGCAGGATTTATCTTCCACCGGGGAAATTCCCAGATCAATTTTTAAAACAAATAATTTCAGATCTCTTTCCGCGAAAAATCTCCTGATGCCGTCGTCAATCTTCACCGCATCCTTTTCAGTTGTCACCGCCCCTTCTATCTCTTTACCCTGCCGGCGCAGATGTTCAACTCTGGAAATGCTTTCATTTATCTTAACAAGAAAATCATCATAAGAATAATCGTAATGATCTGGAAAAGCAGCATGTTCAACAATATTACAGCCGATTTCATGCAGAGTCCTTTCGAATGACTCAGGATTTCCCAGGCCGCTAAAAGCAAGTACATCGTCTCCTTTTAGCTCTTCTGGAGGATAGGACCTGCCTTTATCATCCTCGAGATAATCCGGCTTAATCCAGCTCATATATATATCGCTGTCGCTGCTTATGAGAGGCTTCACAAAATCCAATATCGATAAAAAATTTTTTTCGGAAACCTGATGGGCACGTGAAAGAATAATTCCATCTGCATCTTTTAATCTCCTGGCAGGCTCTCTCAATAATCCGCGCGGAAAAATGTTCTCCTCCTGAGGCGGTCTGGTGGAATCTACCAGCACCAGGTCATAATCCCGCTCCAGAGAGCGATGCTGAAAACCATCATCTACAATGAGCAAATCAACATCAAGATTTTTTTCTGTCCACAGGGCAGCCTCCCTCTTGCTCGTGCAGACAACCACCGGAATACCCTTTAATTTTTGTGCCAAAAGATAGGCCTCATCACCACATTCATCTGGTTCAGATATTATTTCTTCTTTGCTGGATACTAGCAGAGGATTGGGGTTTTCACAGCCGTATCCCCGACACACCACAGCAGGGGAAATACCCTTCGCCTGAAATTTTTGAGACAGATGGATTACAGCTGGAGTCTTCCCGGTCCCCCCCAGAGATATATTACCTACACTGATCACGGGAATTTGCGTTTTACTGACTGAAAATAAGCCTTTATCGTAGAGAAAATGACGCAGAGAAACGCCAGCTCTATACAGAAGAGACAGCAAATAGAGAGCCGCCAGAAAAGGGCGAGTATAGCCCGGCGGAGAAGATGATGATATAAGTTTTTTAAGCCTGAGTTTAAGTGTGTCGAGATCTATTATTTCTCTCCCCTTCCTGAACTCCTTCCCCGAAAGTAATAAGCTTTTTGGTCCTTCCTGTTATTGGCTGGCAGATATTGTATAAGATCTTCATCATCACACAGGGAGGCAAATCTTAAAAATACACTTTTTCAACAATCTTCTAGAAATTTTTCGAAGCCTGAGTCATATCCAGGGCCCAAGGCCAAAAAATTATGTCCCCGGTTTAGAATGAGAATGTGCCGGGCTGAACGTGAGCTCTTGAAGGAGTTTTCGCGGAGGCAGCACTATTTTGGGCCAAAAATTAAACTTAAGCAGAGAAAAAAATTTCATTGTGAACAAAGTTTTTATCTTCCAGTATAATTAGGAAAGCTAATATTGACACAAAAATTTAGCAATTTTACGCTAGAAGAGCCAAATTTTTATGAACTTTTTTCGCGCAGAAGCTGATGTCGATATAGATTGGCATATTTTTGATCTTTTTCCATTAATGTTTCGTGATCTCCTTTTTCAATCAATTGTCCTTCCTCCATAACTGCAATATTATTTACATCTATGATGGTGCTCAACCTGTGGGCTATAATGAAAGTTGTTCTGTTTTTCATTAGCCGCGTTAAAGCCTCCTGAACCATCTGCTCGGTTTCTGCATCTAGAGAGGAAGTCGCTTCATCAAAAATTAAAATGTCGGGGTCTTTAAGCAGGGCCCTGGCTATTGCTATGCGCTGTTTTTGTCCCCCGGAAAGTCCTTCACCACGCTCTCCAACGATCGTCTGATAACCCTCGGGAAACTCTTCAACAAAGTGGTGAGCATTGGCAGCCCGGGCAGCCTCTATTATTTCCTCTTTATCTGCTTCAAGATCTCCATAAGCAATATTTTCTTCAATTGTGCCGCCAAAAAGAACTGTTTCCTGAGGCACTATACCGATCTGCTCCCTCAGCCAGGCCAGATCATACTCCTTTACATCTCTGTCATCAATTAGAACCTCACCCTCGTCGACTTCATAAAAGCGGGGAATCAAATCAACCAGAGTTGATTTGCCCGCCCCGCTGGGCCCCACAAGTGCTATAGCTTCACCCTGTTCTACGGTTAAATTAATCTTCTTTAGAACGATCTCATCATTTCGATAGGAAAAGGTAACATCTGAAAATTCCACCCTTCCGGATATTGAATCAGATCTATATCCTCCTCCGGCGGTTGTGATTATATCATCATACTCAAAAGTCTCAAAAATTCTGCTTCCTGCTGCCAGCGCCTGCTGTATGGTGGCGTTTATCTTGGTGAGAGAACGCACGGGATTGATAATTGTCAGCAGCATGGCAAAAAAAGCAATCAGCTCCGAAGGAAGCATATTCCCTCTCATAACCTCCAATCCCCCATACCAGAGAACTGCAGTAAAAGCCAGAGCACTGAGAAATTCGACAAGGGGAGAAAGCAGGGCTTTGTATTGAGAATTTTTCAGGCGAGCTTTAAAATCGGCCTGATTCTGTTTTTGAAAACGACTTAGTTCATAATCCTCCCGCACAAAAGATTTTATCTCCTTGATGCCAGAAAATGTCTCCTGCAAAATATCTGAAACATCTGCAATTCTTTCCTGGGCTCTGAGACTGACCCCCCTTATCTTCCTGTTCAACTTTATCATCGCATAGGCCACCGCGGGTATGACCAGCAGGAGGATGACAGCCAGGCGAGCGTTCAGATAAAATAAATAGCCTATTCCACCAATCACCGTCAAAAGTTTGTATAAAAATGATACGGTGGATTTAACAAGGGCTTTTTCCACCATTCTAACATCGTTTGTGAGCCGGGAGATGAGCTCCCCTGTTTTATGATAGCTAAAAAAGCTCAGCGAAAGCTTCTGCAGGTGGCTGTATAGATCCTCTCTGATATCTCTCATGATTTGCTGTGAGACGTATTTGCTGTTGTATTTTTGTGAAAAGTAAACCAGACCCTTGAAGAAATAGACTGCAAGCATTAGCCCCGCTATCATAGTGAGCATTAAAAGTCCTTCCTCACCTTCTGCCAGATCAGATATTACTGTCTCAACAAATTCCTGAAAGACGCGCACAAAAAAAACTGTAAGAAAGGAATGAATTGCCATGCTCAAAATCGCCAGAGCAGCCCTTTTTTTATAGGGTTTGACGTATTGAAGAATTTTCAGCGCTGTTTCCACAGGCTATCACCATTCCTGTCAAATTTTTCACGAGAGATGATGCGTATCATTAACCAGAGTAATAACGGGGCTCCCTTCGTAAAAATCAATTCTGGTTATGCCCCCGTTGTCAAAGTAAAGCCGGGTGT
>CAZVZM010000124.1:0-3507 GCA_964630835.1 uncultured Halanaerobiaceae bacterium | reverse complement strand
TTTAGAAAGGAGTGGATCATGTCTTTAAAACACGGCATTCTGGGACTTTTAACCTATGAGGACATGTCAGGATATGATTTGAGCAAATATTTCGATCAATCTTTGAGTTACTTCTGGAATGCTCAGAGAAGTCAAATTTATAGAGAACTGGGCAAGCTGGAAGATGAGGGACTGGCGGAAGTAGAAGTTGTTCATCAGGAGGATAAACCCGATAAAAAACTTTATTCTATCACTGAAAAGGGATATAAAAAATTAATAGAGTGGGTTAATCAATTTTTTCTCGAAGATGAAAGCAAAACCAGAGATCCCTTTTTGATGCGAATATTCTTTGGGGCTATAGGTGAAACTGAAAAGCTGAAGGAGGGCATAAAAGAGTTCAAAAAGAAAAATGAATTTTATAAGGAGAGTCTCAAACAGATCGAAAAGAAATTTATCCAGGATAGAAGCAGAGATGAGGATAATGAGCAAATCTACTGGCTTCTGACAATTAAAAAGGGGTATTACAATTTTGAAGCTAACATAAGCTGGGCGGAGGAAGTTCTGGAAATTATTGAGGATTTTTAATTCAATCAGCTCAAAACGCGCATAAATTATTTGGGCATGTCTGTCAGCTTCATCTTCGTCAATATAGCGATACCCATAATTACACTTTTAAAATTTACAGTCAACTATGCCTTTCTTAAATCCAGGTTTAAATGCGCTATATTATGATGAAAAGCAGAGGAAAATTTTATGTGAACTAAGCCTTATATCTTACAGAAAAATGCATTATGAAAATTATCTTAAGCAAAGTTCAACAACCGGTCTTGAGAAGGACATTAATTATCAATATTTTTTTCTGGTTAAGGAATATCCATTACAGCTATGGGAGGTTTATTGCAAATGAACAAACGAAAGATATTAGAATATTTAGTTTTTACCTTTCTGGTAATTTCCGTTTTCTGTTTTGCTTTTATCCTGGTTGGCGGGAATGCTATCTTAGCTGAAGATGAGGCAGAGTTTGATGCTAAAATTTCAGAAATTGCTGAGAAGTATGAGGAGATCAAAAGCAGTGAAGATTTTGAGGAAGAACTGCAGCTTATGGAAAACGTAAAGGCTAAAGCTCAAAATCTGCAGCAGGAGTACCCCCATAGAAGCAGAGCGAACTGGGAAGCAGCCAAAGCTTACAGCAATTATAATTATTTTGCCAATCTTGAAGAAGATGAAACAATTAATGTTTTAGAAAAAGGGAAAGAATACGCTGAGCGTGCCATAGAGGAAGATCCTGAAAACGCCCGCGCTCATTTCTGGCTGGGATCAATCATCGGCGAACTGGGGCAGGAGCAGGGAATTATGGGAAGCCTGGCCAGCGTTGATCCCATGCAGGAAGCATTAGAAAAAGCTATAGAGTTAGATCCCGATTTTGCTCCAGCTTATGATGTTTTGGCCCGACTTTATCGCCAGGCACCTGGCTGGCCTTTGAGCATAGGCGATGACGAAGAAGCTTTAAAATACAGTAAGAAATCCGTGGAAGTAGCCCCCAATAATTCTACTTATTTATGGCGTCTTTACGAAATTTACCGGGAATTAGACCGTGAAGAAAAAGCTGAAGAAGTTCTGGAGGAAATTCTTGATCTGCCCGAAACCAATGACTTTGTACGGGAAGATGTTGGAGAAATCAAGGAGAAAGCAGAGGCAGAATTGGAAGATCTTTAAAATTAGTTTTAAGCAAATAAATTGGAGGAAAAAATATGGAAAATTTACTGGTGTTAAACGGAAGTCCCCGGGGAAAAGCGGGCAATACAGCTAAACTTACAGACAAATTTTTGCAGAGTTATAGAGCGGTCCAAAAAAAGGAGATAAACCTAAATTATATTCAGCTTAAAGATAAACAAATTAAAACTTGTACGGGATGCTTTTCCTGCTGGACTACCTCTCCCGGCGAATGCATACTTGCTGATGATATGGAGAGTTTGATGGAAAATTATATCAATGCTGATCTGATATTATGGGCTACACCTCTTTATCAGCACGGCATGACTTCCCTCATGAAAAGATTCACCGAAAGGACTCTGCCTCTCAATCATCCAAAAATTGTTGAGATTGAGGGAAAATACACCCATCCGCAAAGACATGATCTTTCCGATCAGGAAAATATCCTGATCGCCACCTGCGGTTTTCCCGAGAGAGAAAACTTCAACGTGCTCGAAGCGCATTTTGAGCAGCTGCTGGGGGAAAAATTGGATGAGAAAATTTTGACGGTAATGGGCGAGCTTTTAAGAAAAGAACCTCTGGCCAGTAGAATTTCCTGGTATCTGGAGGCAGTAGAGCAGGCCGGGAAAGAGTATGCTGAAAACAGAAACTTCACAGCGAAAACCAGAAAGACGCTGAAAAAACCGCTGGTTCCTGTGGATGACTTTATCGAAATGGCAAATGCCAGCTGGGAACAACAAAAAGCAGTCAGTGAGGATCAGGAAACGGAAGATCAAAAGGAGATCGGATATAGCTTTTTAAAAATGATGAAGCATGCTTTTAATCCTGAAGCGGCAGGGGATTTAGAAGCTGTAATGGAGTTTGAATTTACTGATATAAAGGAGATACATCACTTTGTGATTGAAGAGGGAAGCTGTGAACTAAAGCGGGGACCAGGCCAGGATTTTACTGCCAAAATAGTTACCTCTTTTGAGACCTGGAAGAAGATTTCAGATGGCGAGATAGATGGCGCCCGGGCTTTAATGGAGGGGATGTACAGTGTTGAAGGGGAATTGAGTCTGGTAAAGAGGCTGGATGAATTGTTCGCAAAAAGTTCAGACGAAGAAGACAATGTGGAAACTAAAGAAGGTGGTCAAAAAGAGTCAAATTCTATTCTGGTGAGCAGAAGGGCTATGACCTTCTCTTTCATACCCTGGATTATTTCCTGGATTTTTGTGGAAATGAACTGGGGGCTGGGAGTTTTGCTGCCTCTTCTTTTCAGCCTGGGGCTGGTGGTTCTCAAGGGAAAAAAGAAGCTGGAAATAACCTATTTCGAGCAGGTCAATCTGCTTTATTTCTCTGTTTTGACCTTAATCAGTGGCTATAACTATACTTTGCTGCAGGAAGTAGGTACCCAGTTTAATTACTTTGCAATAGCTGTAATCTGGTTAATTTCCGTTCTTTTCGGACGAGCTTTGCCGATAGACTATTCGCGGCATAACTATCCTGAAGTGTCCGAGACAAAAATATTTAAGAGGATAAACAATATTATCACTCTGGCCTGGACCGGTATCTTTACTATAATGGGTTTGGCTGTAATATTTCTTAAATCACGGGAGATGATGCAGTTTTCTCCTCTACTTTATCTGCTGATTATCGCGGGACTGGTTTTTACCAACTACTTTCCCGAAAAATATCAGGAATATGTCCTTGGCTAAGTTGGAATTATAACTCGTATTTCCCTGGCATATTTATCTAAAGTTGCCAAAGAAAACTCCATTTAAACTACTGTATTAGGTGGAGATGAATTTGGCGGATATTTGTAGGTTAAATACC
>CAZVZM010000123.1:0-3713 GCA_964630835.1 uncultured Halanaerobiaceae bacterium | reverse complement strand
GATTATACCATAATAAATATATTTTGCAAGCAAAAAATAATCACCTGATAATTTTATATGAGAAAAAGATCCTTGACTGAAGCGGAAAGTTACGTTATAATATCTAGTGAAATGAAAATAAATCTGTTTCTTAGATGCTGACGTAGCTCAATTGGTAGAGCAGCTGCCTTGTAAGCAGCAAGTTGCCGGTTCAAGTCCGGCCGTCAGCTCCATTTTTTTTGCCAGAATAATTTCATTCAAATCGGAGAAATTTTACTTTTTCAAAATCTCACATATTTTTCTCTGTCTGCGAGAGATTTTTCTAAAACTTCACCATCTTCAATCTCTGTCTCGGGCATTATCAGGGACTTATCTATTTTAGAGTTAGGACCTATATGAGAATTATCCAGGATGATGCTGTTTACCGCCCTTCCCTCAATGCTGGCAGTGCTGTTTACAATAGAATTTTCAATACTTTTCGAAGCGTCAATATATTCTATTTCTCTTCTGCTTTTCCGACTGTAAAGTGGCCATCTTTTTGTCAGCATTTTTTTTCTGAACTTACCGTTGAGAAGATTCAAATTTGCTGTCCAGTAACTTTCCAGGGTTCCGATATCTTTCCAGTAACCATCATAGGTGAAGGCTTTCAGGTCACAGCCTTCTTCCAGCATAAATGGTATAATGTCACCTCCAAAATCATGGCTGGAGTCCATATCGTGATGGTCTTTTTTCAAATACTCTCGCAGTTTACCATATTTAAATACATATATACCCATGGATATTAATGGGCTTCTTGGATTGTCCGGTTTTTCCTGAAAATCTATTATTTTATTTCCTTCAGTTTCCATAACTCCAAACCGGGAAGCTTCATTAAGAGTGACTTTCTTTACAGCTATTGTCACATCAGCTTCTTCCGATTTATGAAATTCTATCATTTTGCCGTAATCCATATGATATATATGATCTCCTGCAAGAATAATTACATTTTCACAGTCCAGCTTTTCCAGGAAATATAAATTTTTATAAACAGCGTCAGCGGTATTACAATATTTATTAAGATGTTTTATTGGGGTATCATCCGGGGAAAGAATCATAAAATTTTTTCCCGGGCTGGAAAAATTCCAGGTAGATCCACATCCTAAGTAGTTTCGCATTAGACTTTCCTGAAATTGAACCAGAATCATAACATGTGAAATACCTGAATTTGAGCAGTTGCTGAGAGTAAAATCGATAATCCTGCAAAATCCACCATAATCAAGAAGTGGTTTGGGTTTATTTGCTGTTAAATGTTTTAATCTTTTTCCCTTTCCTCCTGCAAGGATTACTGCAGGAGTTTTTAAACTACCCATTATAATTACTCCCCCCTCAATTATCAATTTTGGTTTTTCTCCACATTAGTTGTTGGATTATGTTTAATCACACTATTTATGCAAATTTAGTTAAATTCAAAATATTATATTTTTAATTACTCATATAAATAAAACTGAGGTTATTTTATCTTTTTTTAAACGAACAAAACTGATTTGTATGAAAAGTTTAATAACTTATAAAAAAATAATAAATATATACGTCTTTAATAATACTAACATAAAATATTTCTAAAAACAAGCTTTTGAATAAATAATTTTTTTATTTTTAATCATAATTACCGGGAACATCCTCAAAACCGCCGGGGAAGACTTATATTTTATTAGGTTCTTCTTGTTATCGGTTGGTAGATATCGTATAAGATCGCTATCATGATGCTAATGGCTGGAAGATATAAAGCGAAGTGATACTTGAAATTTTTCGAAACCTCACTCAAAGCCATGGCCAAAAAATTGTGTCCCGGCTCAGGATGTGCCGGGCTGAGCGTGAGCTCATGGAGGTGCTCTCGCGAAGGAAGCACTATTTTTTTGACACACCTATTACCAGCTGAACGCAAGAAGAACCTTTTATTATACAATGCTAAATCCAATTTCAATTGCTTCTTCCGGTGAAGAAGCTTCGAACAGGAGTGATTTATCGAAAGTATAATCCAGTTCTTTAAGAGGCCAGCTATCAAGTAATATCACCGGTTTATTATGTTTTTGGGCAAGAGCTATTTCAGAAAGTGTTCCATAACTTCCCGAAATGGCAATGACAAAATCAGCACACAGAATCACAGACAGATTGCGGGCCTGTCCCAGGCCTGTTGGTATGGAGTAATCCAAAAATCTGTTTTCATTCCTTCTGTGCGGTTCAGGAAGTATTCCTATACAGCTGCCGCCAGCAATTTTAGCACCCCGGCTGGCAGCTTTCATGACACCTGATTTTCCTCCAGAAACCACGACTCCTCCCTCCTGACAAATCAACTTTCCCACAGTGACTGCTTTTTCGTAAATTTTTTCATTTTTGCATTTTCCAGATCCTATTACACTGACATAAAGTTTTTTATCATTTGCGCTGGATTTATGTCCCAATACGGCAACCTCCTGAAAAAAATTTAAAATTTTGCTGTTTCTCAAAAAAGCTCGTTAAAAAAATGCTATATATTGGAAACCCATTGCTGCTCAACTCTCTATAATAGGAGCTATGAAACTTCTTTCACCTGATTTTTTTCTGCCTGTCTTAATTTGCTGCAAAAATTGTTCAGCCCTCGCAGAAGCTCCTCCCTAAGTTTACGCTTAACCCGTCTTATCTTAAGCTGAAGACACAATTTATATGTTAGGGACCTAAACCGGGTAAAAAAATCCTGTGTCATTTCGCTTCATAGCTTCCAGGTATAATCATTATGAAAAGTGAACTTAAACTAATTTTTATAACTTATTACAGATTGATCCAAAATCAAATATCAAAGTCCTCCAGATGCTGTAATTTCTCCTTTTTATCCTCATCCGTTATTGAAAATTTCATTGGGGTTAAAGAAATATATCCATTGTTTACAGCTATAATATCGCTGTCAGGATAGTCAATATCATTATCTCCTCCCACAAACCAGAAATAGCTCCTTCCTGCAGGATCAACTCTTTCTTCCACTTCTCTATCATATATCTGAGGAGTGAGACCGGTCATCTTAATTCCTTTTATTTTATTTCGAGGCAAATCCGGTATATTTATATTAAGGGGGGCAGAACTATTTTCAGGAAAAACTTTGCATCGAGAAATGAGATCAGCAGTGACTCGAGCAGCAGAAAGAAAATTTCTATTCTTTTTTATAGCCAGAGAAACTGCAATGGATTTATATCCCTGAAGGTGTGCTTCCACTGCTCCAGCAACAGTTCCTGAATAAAAAACATCGTAACCTAAATTTTTACCATTGTTGATACCAGAAATTATAAGATCAGGTTCAAAATCATCGAAAAGCCTGATGCCAAGCTTTACACAATCTGCGGGGGTTCCATTCACCCGGTAAATTCCTTCCTGCAGCACATGGTCACGCACTTTTCTAACTCGCAGAGGACTGTGAATAGTAATGGAATGGCTGCATGCGCTTCTCTCCTGATCGGGGGCAAGGGCTACAATTTCATGATCCTTCTCATGCAGAGCTCTAATCATTGCTTTAATTCCTTCGGCATGAATGCCATCATCATTGGTGACTAGAATTTTCATTGTATTCTCTCCTCCCAAAATAACAGGTGTCAGAAAATATAAAAATTAATAGGACCCCTTGATGAAAACAAAACTTTGCTGTATAATAATAAGCGTAAATCGGGCTGTGGCGCAGTTTGGCTAGCGCACCTGCTTTGGGAGCAGGGGGTCCTCGGTTCAAATCC
>CAZVZM010000122.1:0-3727 GCA_964630835.1 uncultured Halanaerobiaceae bacterium | reverse complement strand
AAAGATGTGGAAAGAGCGATAGAAGATTATCTGCAGAGCAATCTGGAAAGAGCCAGTGAAATAATCAAAATCAAGTATGATAGATTGAAGAGCACTTCAAAAGTTTCCTGCATCAGGATCACTTCTCCCTTTTGAAGTTTTAATATGTGCATTTAACCTTGCAAAGAACATATCAATTTTGATGGGAGAAGTGCATTTGATTTTATCAAAGACATGTGTTAAACTTAACATGAGACTAAAGTCCTAATTCTTAGAAAAAACCACCCGAAAAGGCCTCTGCTTCACAGTGAGCAGCAGGCAAAGCCCTGTGCCTGGCATTTAATTGATGCCTGGCAGCACGGCTGCCGAAGGTGATATATAGGTGATTTTTAGAGATTTCCTGCCTTCGTTTTTCGGGGGCAGGTTTTGATGTTTCAAGCTATAAAAATGTCAAATTTGTGGGTATTTTGGGTATAATGATATTATAGGCTAACGGGGGGTGACCTGATATTTCTAATTTTTCCAGTGAGGAAAAGGACATTTCAGCTTCAATTATCTCTTCTCTGCCGCAGGGGGCCTGTATGCTGAGAGAGGATATGTGCATCAGGATGACCAATCAAAAGTGGAAAGATATGTGTAAAGAGCTTGAACTACCTTTAGAACAAATTAGCCCCGGCAGCAGATATCCAGATATTCTTAAAAAAGCAGGTTGTGATGAAGAAGCTGTTGAAAAAATTAAAGATGGTGTTGAGAGTATATTAGAAAGTGAAAAAGAGGAGTTTAGAGAAGAAATTGCTTTTGAACCTGACAGTGAAATGAGATGGTATGAAATTAAAATCAGCGGCTATAGAAATGGTGCTATTATTTTAAAAGAAGATATTACTGAAAAAAAGAAAATAGAAAGGGAGAAGGCAGAGAAACTCAAGGCTGATGCTCTGTTTGAGAACAGCATTTCTGCCATAGCGATGATTGATAGCGAGGGAAATATCATTGATATAAATGATAAATTTCAGGAGACTTTCGGCTATCAGCTTTCAGAGGTAAAAGGACACTACCTGGACGATGTAATGGAATGGGGAAAGGAAGGTTACTCTGAAAGAGAAGAAACCGAAAAAATACTTGAAGGTGAAAAAAGGAGAAATGAAGGCACCCGCTATGACAGAGATGGTAATCCCCGAGAATTTTTGTGCCAGGGTGTACCTATAGTTATCGAGGGGAAAGTAAAAGGAGCATATATTCTGTATGATGATATTACCGAGTTTAAAAGAGAAAGGGAAAAGCTGAAGGCAATTTTTGAGGCCAGCGAAAATGTATCTTTCGTCATAACTGAACCTGCTGAGGGCCTGAAAGATGCCATAATTAAGGAATTTAGCCCGGGAGCAGAGAATTTATTCGGTTATGACAGAGATGAAGTAATTGGAAGGTCGGTATCAGTACTTCATCCACCCGGTGGAATGGATGATGTTGCAGACATTCATCGTCAATTAGAAAAGGGAGAAAAGTGGGAGGACAAAATTGAACTGGAGAGGAAAAATGGGGAAAGATTTTCTGCGTTATTTACCGTCTATCCTTTTGGGGAAAACAAAAGCCTGGGGGTTTCAATAGATATAAGTGAGCAGGAAGAGACAAGGCTGGAACTTCAGGAAACTAAAAATCAGCTGGAAGCCATACTGGAGAGCATTCAGGACGGTATAAGTGTTCTCAATCCTGACTTAACAGTTAGCTATACAAATAACACCATGGAAGACTGGTATCAAGAGAATGTTCCCCTGGAGGGCAAAAAATGTTATCGGGCCTATCACAATAGAAACAGTCCCTGTCCTGACTGTCCCACTCTGCGCTGTATGGAGAGCGGGGATGTAGAACGAGAAGTGGTGCCGGGATTGGAGTCTTCGGATATTGATTATCTGGAGCTATTTACGCATCCAATGATTGATGAAAATACTGGCGAGATTACTGGCGTTGTAGAATTTGTAAGGGATATTAGCGAACGAATGAGAGCGGAAGAAGAGTTAAAAAGAGAAAAATTATGGTCGGATGCTTTGTTTGAGGAAATTCCCACCTCTATAGTGAGGATGGATAATCAGGGCGCAATAGTAGAAGTAAACAAGCAATTCGAGGAGACGTTTGGCTATAAAAATGATGAGGTTAAAGGAGAAGATTTAGATAAGGTTCTGGAAAGGGGCAAAGAAGGAAGCACAGAAAAAGAATTAACTCATAAAATTACTGAAGGAGAAAGTGTCAGGACAGAGGGCACACGCTATGACAGCCAGGGAAATCCCCGGGAATTTATTATTAAGGGGATACCAGTTGTTATAGACAGTGATGTTGTGGGGGCTTATGGAATATATGAAGATATTACGGATTTGAAAAAAATAGAAGAAAAATTAAGGATCAGGGAAGAACTGTACCGCAAAATTTTTGAAACAGCGCCAGTGGGAATTATGCTGGAAGATAGCGAAGGGAAAATTCTTGAAGTTAATGATAGCTTCTGTGAAATAACAGGTTTCAGCGAAGAGGAGCTGGTGGGTAATAGCATTTTTGACACGATAGTCACGCAGGAACTATATGAGCAGGCAAAGGAGAATATTGATAGAATTCTGGCAGGGGAAAACCTGGAATTTAAGGGATATAGCCGAAAAAAAAGCGGCGAGAAATACTTTATTCATCTATTTGAAACAAAAGTTAATCTTCCTCAGGGAGAGAAAGGGATTCTTTCTATCCAGCTGGATATGACTACATTAAAAGAAAAGGAAGAAGAATTGAAATACTTAAGCTATCACGATGAATTAACAGACCTTTATAATCGCTCCTATATGGAGGAGGAAATGCAGCGGCTTGATACGGAAAGACAGCTTCCCATCAGTATCATTTACTGCGATGTTAATGGTTTAAAATTAGTTAATGATACCTATGGACATGAGGTTGGGGATGAACTGCTGTTAAAAGTTGCTGAAATTTTGCGTGAGACCACCAGAGATGAAGATATAGTAGCACGCTGGGCCGGGGATGAATTTGTCATTTTACTGCCTAAAACAGAAAGGGATTTTGCTGAAAAGATTGCCCGGCGCATAGAGGAAAATTGTGAAAAAGCTGAATTCGAAAGAGTTCCCATATCTTTAGGCGTTGGTATTGCAGCCAAGAAAAATCCCGGAGAAAGTTTTCAGGAAGTGCTGGCTAAAGCCGATGAAAGAATGTATAGAGATAAACTGACAAAAAGCCAGAGCAAAGGATACAGACTGGTGCAAAATATGCTTGCAAATTTAGGAGCTAAATGCGCCGAATCCGAGGAACATTCCATGAGGATGAAAGATTTAGCACTTCGATTGGGGAAGGAGATGGATTTAACTGATGAGCAATTAGACAGGCTCTCGCTGCTAGCAACATTGCATGACATAGGAAAAACGACTATTTCGGAAGATATACTGACCAAACCCGAAGATTTAACAGATGAGGAGTGGGAGATAGTTAAAGAACACTCTGAAAGAGGTTACACAATAGCATCAGCAACAGAAGAGTTTGCTCCTGTTGCTAAGGATATTTTACATCACCATGAGCACTGGGATGGCTCAGGATATCCTAAAGGTCTGGCAGGGGAAGAAATACCCCTTTTATCTCGTTTGATTACCATTGTGGATGCCTATGATGTGATGACCGCTGGCAGACCTTATAAAGGTCCCGTGAGCAAAGAAGAAGCCCTGGAAGAGATAGAAGAATGTGCGGGCAGCCAGTTTGATCCGAAAATGGC
>CAZVZM010000121.1:0-3730 GCA_964630835.1 uncultured Halanaerobiaceae bacterium | reverse complement strand
AAAAAAATTAATGAAATCCTTTAATAGAGGGGCAGAAGGCTTCCATCTGAAAGGCTGTAAAGGCTGTCCACTTCTTCCAGCAGCGAACTCTGGTGGGAAATGATTAGAGCTGAACGAGTATCAAGATATTTCATTACCCTCTCCCGCACTCTTTTCTCTGTATTAAGATCGAGGCTGGAGGTCGGTTCATCAAGTATCACTATATCAGGATTGCGGACCAGAAGCCGGAGCAGTTCGATTATCTTTTTCTGGCCGCCGGAAAGCTGTTCTCCTTCCTCTCCAACTTCAGTCCTGATACCATCAGAAAAAGATTCAGCCAGTTCCGGACCGGTAATATCCTTAAACAGATCTTCAATCTCTGCGGCAGAAATATTCTGGCCCAGTCTGATGTTATCCAGTACTGACATATTAAAGATAAATGGGTTCTGGCTGACTGATCCTACCCTCTCCTGCAGCCAGGTCTCCGGCACTTCAGTGATGTCATGGCCGCATATATAAATACTTTTTTCTTCCGGCTTCAGCAAACCGGCCAGCAGTCGGGCCAGAGTGGTTTTACCACTGCCGCTTCTGCCCTGAATTCCAGCGATCTCCCCCGGCTCCAGCGTTAAATTCAAATTTTGCAGCACCTGTTCACGACCATAGGAATAGCTGAGATCATCCAGCCTAACAGGGGGAGAAGTTTCCTCCACCTTTTTTGCATGTATTTGATAGTTTGGACGGGAAAAGCTCTCGCTTTCCGGTATAAGATATTCTCCTATTCTCTCCAGAGCAGCGGCCGCCTCCTGATAGAGGTTAAAAACCTGGCTGAGATCGGCCAAAGGAGCAAAAAACTGGCGCACATAGCTCAAAAAGGCCAGAAGCAGACCAATAGATATACTCCCTCCTGTGACCATATAACCTCCAGCTACCAGAACTATTGCCTCTCCCAGCACCCGGCTTAAATTCATAGCCGGAAATAGCAGGCCAAAAAAGGTAACCGCTTTAAGATGGGCCCTCACGTTTTCCCAGCTCAAACGGGAAAACTCTTCCTGACTGCGCTCCTCCTGGCGCAGAGCCTGCAGAACCCTTATCCCGGAAAGGTTTTCCTCAACTTCAATGTTCATCTCCGCCAGCTTCTGTCTAACCTCCTGCTGGGCCCTGCGTATTTTTCTACCAAGGAATTTAAACAGGAGATAAATCACCGGAATTACGGTAAAACTCAGAAGAGCCAGCCGCGGGGAGAGATAAAGCATCACTGCCATCAGCCCCAGCAATGTCAGTAGATCGGCCAGGAGATTTATCAGCCCATTGCTGATAAGCTGGGAAATGGTCTCCACATCATGTATGACCCGGGAGATGTAATCTCCGGTGCTGCCACCGGTGAATTCCCCGTAAGGCAGTTCCTCCAGCCGCTGATAGAGATCATTTCTGATTTCGTTCACTACTCTCTCTCCCACGCTCTCGGCCAGATAGCGCTGCCAGTAGGAGCAGAACCAGAAAAAAAGGTAATTGCCCACCATCAATCCCGCCACCAGTGTCAACCCCTGAAACCTGCCCTGCATAAGATAATCATCAACTCCCACCTTTATCAGATAGGGACCGAGCAGTGTGGTTAGGGTGGTACCTGTAACGGCGGCAAGGCACAGCAGCAGCTGGCGCCAGTGTGGTCTGACATAGTTCAATAGAAGGGAGAGCAGGCGGCGATCTAATTTCTTTATGTCATAATCGATTTCCTCACCTGAGCTGATTCTGCGACCAAAACCTCCCCTCATGAGACCACACCTCCTTCTCTCACAATTTGATTATAGAGTCTGCTGTATAATCCACCCTGTTCCAGGAGCTCTTCATGCTCTCCCCGCTCCTTTATCTCTCCCTGATCCAGAACAAAAATCATATCGGCTTCATTAACCGTCCACAACCGATGTGAAATGATCAGAGAAGTGCGATCCCTGCTGACTTCATGCAAAGCACGACGCAGCTTTTTTTCTGTATCTTCATCCAGCTGAGAGGCCGGCTCATCCAGGAGGAGGACCCGGGGATCTGTCAGCAGCATTCTGGCCAGGGCCAGCCGCTGTCTCTGGCCGCCGGATAAACTGACTCCTCTTTCACCGGCGGGGGTGTCATACCCCAGGGGAAGTGACTCGATGAACTCCGCGATCTGGGCCCTTTCTGCCGCTTCTCTAATCTCCTCCAGGGAAGCCTGCGGGCTTCCGCTGGCTATGTTTTCTGCCACGGAGGCGGAAAAAAGAAATGTATGCTGAAATAAAACTCCTATATTATCTCTCAGGCTGTCAGCTGTTACCTTCTCAATGTCCTGCCCATCAACATATATTTTCCCCTGCTGAGGCTCATAAAAACGGGGAAGCAGTTTGAGCAGGGTGCTCTTTCCTGCCCCGCTGGGACCGACCAGAGCAGCCGTCTGTCCGGGCTCAACCTGAAGTGTGATATCTCTGAGAACAGGCCGGTCTTTCTCATAAGCAAAACTGACATTTTCGTAAGTTATCCTCCCCTCAACAGAACTCAGAGGGCAGGCATCAGGACGATCTGAGACCTGAGGTTTTTCTTCCATCACCTCCAGCAGACGCCTGCCGGAGGCCAGAGCTCTGCTGGCCAGATTTACCATCATTCCGCTCTGTCTGATCGGTCGAAAGAGCAAAGCCAGATAGGCAAAGAAACCGCTCAGCTCACCCAGGGTGACGATCTCCTGCACGACCAGCCTGCCCCCATACCAGAGGAGAAGTGCGGAAAATACTCCGGTCAAAAAATTCACATAGGGCATCCAGCGGGCGGTAATGCCGGCCGCCTCTATGCTGGTATCCCGATAGCTGCCGCTGGCCTGCTGAACGCGACTTCGGCTCCAGTCCAAGGCCCCGTGAGTTTTAACTGTTTCCATGCCCAGCAGATTTTCTCGGACCTTTTCGGTAAGTCCGGCCAGTTGTTTGCGAGAGCGGGCAAAAACCGGTCTCACGCGGCGGGCGTATACACGCATGGCCTGAATCATGACCGGAAAGAAGAGAAGATAGAGCAGGGCCAGCCTTATTTCCCACAGCAGCAGAACCAGCAGGATCCCGAGCAGCAGAAGGAAATTTCCGATTAAATTTATACTGACAAAGGATATTAACCTGCGCACATCGTCTGTATCTGATGTGATACGGGAAAGCAGATCTCCGGTACGGGAACTGTCAAAGAAAGAGAATGAAAGCCTGCTGATATGATTAAATAGATCACGGCGAATATCGTGGACGACTTTTTGGGCAACCAGTTCGGCCTGATAGCGTTTGCCCAGGTCGAGAACACCCCGCAGGAGAGCGAGCAGAACCATAAGCAAAGCCAGCCACAACAGCCTATCCACTCTGCCGGCCAGTATATGTTCATCGATACCCTCTCTTATCAGCCAGGGCGGAACCAGACTCAAAGCAGTAGACCCCAATACCAGCAGAGCAGTTAAAATTAACTTCAGACGATACAATTTTAAATAGTTAAACAGCCAGAACCAAAATTTCATCTCATATCATCCCCGTTATCTACATTAAAGAAAGCTATCGACTAATCTGCTGGCAGAGCTTTGATCACCCGGTAAATGAGAAAGCCCACTATTAGAACTGCTATGCCGGCTACCAGGTAAATAGCCTGATATCCCCAGAAATTGAGCAGCAATCTGTTTGTGTTTAAATCAATATAAATCTTTGCTGCAGGGGAAAAACAAGCCTGCAGGAAAATGGCGATATTACCGGCTTTCCTGCAGGCAGTT
>CAZVZM010000120.1:0-3786 GCA_964630835.1 uncultured Halanaerobiaceae bacterium | reverse complement strand
GTCAGGCAGTGTCACTGGAGGCAGAGGTTGATGTTGACTGGGACGCTGGAGTAATTTTTGTGGAAGGATTTGGAGTGCCTCCGGAGGATGCTGATGGTGATCAGGCCAGACTTCTGGCGCAAAGAGCCGCCAAAGCTGATGCCTACCGCAATGCTGCCGAGTATCTCGATGGTGTGAATGTCACCAGCAGGACAAAAGTTGAGGAGTATATGGTCAAAGATGATGTCATTGAAACCAGAGTGGAGGGATTTATCGAAGGAGCCAGGGTAGTTACAAGAGAATTTGAAGATGATGCCAGTCGCGTGGAGATTGCCCTGCCTTTAGAAAAGGAGGAAGAGAGCCTGACCGGATTTTTCGAGACCAAGGCCCGTGAAGATGTAGAAGAGGCCCCTGAAGCTGACAGGGACGAATACGAAGAAGTAATTGATGAGGTAATAGAAGAGGAAGAAAGGGAGAGGATTGATAGAGAAGAATACACCGGCGTCATAATTGATACCCGGGGTTTAAATGTGGAAACTGCACTGTATCCCCAGGTATTTGATACGGAAGGCAATTTACTTTACGGACCTACAACTGTGGGAATTGAAGAACCGGGCAGCTCATCCACACTGGTAGCCTATGCCAGATCCATGGAAAAAGCCAGAGAGATGGAAAGAGTTGGGGACAATCCCTATATTCTTGAGGCCACAAGCGTGGTAGATGGCGTGGATCAGGCTCCTGTTGATATAGTCATCAACGAGGAAAACTCGGGCAGGTTTTTGGAAATGGATGATAACACCGGTATAATTGATGATAGAGCCGTTGTTTTTGTAATAGATTAACAGAGTTTTTTCAACAATTATCAGAAGACTATATTGGATTTTTCTGAATTAACATTAAATCTATTTAGAGTTTATTGGTGGTTAGAGGTTTAAGGCAGCCTTATTGCAGTATTTTTAAAAGGAGGCAGGATTTATGCGGAAAATTTTGTGTGCAATGCTAATGGTGGCAGTAGTTATGGCTGTGGTTCCGGGAGCACAGGCTCTAGAGCCTATTGAGGTTCCAGAGTCAGCGCAGATGGAAATAGGGGATAATATTGACACTTCGGCTGCAGACTTAAATGCAGACGCTGATGATAATGATGATCTCCTTGATGAGGAGACCAGGGATCTGCTTATAAAGGGCGGCATCGCTGCCGGAGTAGCAGTCGGCACATTTTTTGTGGGACGTTATGCTTACAACAGGTATCAGGCCAGCAGTTATTACGATGAAGCCAGAAGTTATGCACAGCGCGGCGAGTGGGATAGAGCAGTTGAAGCTTTCGAAACTGCTCTGGACTATCGTTCCGGTCATGCTGATGCCCGGGAAAGGCTGGAGGAAGCCAGAAGAGAAGCTGTGACTATGTTCATAAATGAAGGGGATGAGCTGAGGGCAGAAGAGAGGTATGAGGAAGCTCTGGCAAAATATCAAAAAGCACTGGATTACAATCCTGATTCGATGAGAGCCAGAAGTGCCGTGGATGAAATGGCTCAGGAGCTGGTAGAAGTTCATTACCGACGCGGCTATCAGTATGAAACTCAAAATCGCTGGGAAGAAGCTTTAGCGGAGTATGAAAAGGCCTATCACTATAATGTGGAGTACGAAGATCTTGATGATCGCTTTCATAGAGCTAAAGCCAGAGTGCATGATGAGGATCTTCCCGTGCGGGCACTGTTTTTCATGATAAACAGGACTGACATAAGTAATATTGAAAGGCCTTTTCTAAATTACTTACAGGATCACATGATGGGTATTGCCGATCCGGATTTCTTTATGTTGAGCAGAGCGCAAATACAGGAGGTTATGGATGAGCAGGCAGAAGCCCTTGCCTATGAGAGAGATGCTGATCAGGCTGCAGAGCTGGGGCGAATAATGGGCGCTGATGAAGTTGTAATAGGAGAAATAACTGAGGTGTATTCAAGCCTGGGCCGGCTGCACTTAGATGTTGAGCTGGAGATAATTGATACGGAAACAGAAGAAACTGCAGAAGAAATTGAATACGCTCATAATTTTGGCTGGGGAGTTTCTGAGGCAGAGATACCTGACAGACTGCGAGAGGTAGCCACATCTCTGGTGGAAGAAAAATTTGAATAATGCCGGGTAAATAAAACTTCATATATTCATCAGGGGGACTATCTCCCCCCTGATGTCCCGGTCATGTAATAATGAACGAATTCTCCGGAAGATTTGAGGTATTTATAGGTATATATTTGATCTATAATTTCCTGTTCCGTGGATCTGTAATCTCGTTTTCGCAAAATTTACACTCTCCTTATTAACATTTCCTCCCAAACCCCTGCAAACGCACAATTTCCTCGCAATTGCAGTGTCTCTTTTTAATATTGCGGTGCACCTTTAATAAAGTAAATTTTAGAAGGGGGTTTTATAAAATTATGGAGATCATAAAGGATTTAATTAAAAACAAATTGCATTTAAATCTTTTCAGGTCTTTTGTGCTATTTACAATCACTTTTGCTGTTGTTTTTTCGATAATTATCATAAATAGTGACTTTACTGCAGCCAGAAGTCCCTTTGCCGGCGGTGAAGGTACGGCTGAGAGTCCGTATTTAATTGAAGATGCCAATCAACTTGACAGCATAAGAGATTATCTAGATGCCCATTTTAGGCTAACCCGGGATATCGATCTGACCGGTTTTGGCGGAGATGCAGGCTGGAAACCTCTGGGCAGCGAAGAGAGTCCCTTTACTGGTGTTTTTGATGGCCAGCATTACAGCATAAAGAATTTGTACATAGATAAACCTGAAACCGATAAAGTGGGGTTTTTTGGCCACATAGGCGAAGGTGCAGCTGTTGAAGATCTAAAAATTGAGTCCGCCGAAATAGTCGGCAGAGAGTTTGTAGGGGCTTTAGCCGGAGTCAACTGGGGGGACAGATCTTTAATCAGCAGATGTGGAGTGGAAGCGGAGATAACTGCCAACAATTATTCAGGAGGTTTGGTGGGTTCAAATACAGGAGTAATTGAAAAATCATATGCAAAAATTGATATAGATGGGATCGAACATATCGGGGGTGCCGTAGGGCAGAACTTCGCTGCCCGGATTGAAAACAATTATGCTGCTGGAAAAGTTGAAGGCTTCCGTTATGTTGGTGGTCTTTTGGGTGAAAATTATCGTCAGGGAGAGGTGATTAATAGTTACAGCGCTGTAGATATCGATGCCGATGTAGGCTATGGTGGGCTTGTAGGATCCGGCAATGCTGATCCCACCAATTATTTTGCCAGAGAAAAAAGCGGCTGTGACGATGAAGAGGGATATAGAGGGACCCCGGCAGATATCGATGAGTTGTTAGTGAGAGATACATATGAAGGCTGGGATTTTGAGGAAATCTGGGATATAAAAGAAGGAGAAAGTTATCCATATTTTAACTGGCAGGAAAAATATATTCCAGCCCCCTGATCACTATTGATGAGCAAATCAAATAGTAAAATTTTAATTTTTTCGTTTTGAATTTAACACCTTTTAAAATGATAATAAGAGATAGGAGAGATTATATAGTGCGAAAAGTTTTGCGCGTTTTCACATCGATAATTTTGCTGTTGCTGATTTACATGCTGACAACTTCATTTTTTATCCAGATTCCTGTAATAGAGGCAGAAGAAACTTATGACCTGGCGGTTATGGATTTTGATGTTGTTTCAATTGATGAAGAAGTTGAGGGGATAGGCGGGGTGCTGGCGCAGATGCTGACGACGGATCTTGTCCAGATACCGGGATTGACTGTGGTAGAGAGAGGTCGTCTGGAAGATGC
>CAZVZM010000119.1:0-3934 GCA_964630835.1 uncultured Halanaerobiaceae bacterium | reverse complement strand
ACATCCTTTAGAAAAAATTGCCTATAAGCTTTCTGCAAATAGAGTTTGCCTCCTCCAGCAAAAGCCTCTCCTGAATATTTTGTAAATAAGCTTTGAGTCTACAGAAAAATTTATAATATATCAATCCAAAGCATTATCTGCTTTAAATCCAGAGCTATATCAGATTTGGAAATTCCTGTCTTTAATTAAGGAATATCATGGAGATGTGATATCGACTATAGTCCTGGAAAAATCCTGACAATTGAAAAGTTACGAGAAGTCAGAAACTCATAAAATTATAAAACAATTATACTACGGCATAGATAAATTTGCAACTACTTCGCTGGATCAAAATTGGATTATCCAATAATGCTGGAAAATATAAGTATCATGGTAGCGATTTTACGATATCTATTAGCCAATATCAGGAAAAACCTCTATAATAAAAGGTTAGTAGCTATCGCTTTACAGCATAAGTTGTAAATTTCACCCATGTTTAAGGAGAAGATCCTAAAATGTTTAGTATATTAAAACGAAATCATGGCTGTCATAGATAAAATGGTAAAAACTATCAAAAATGTTATACCTGCCCCCGTAAGAATCAGGCTGAGCACGGCCCGTCCTGTAGAAATTTTCAGGCTTTCTTTAACTGCAAGCACAACCATAATTACCAGCCAGATGTAAACAGCATTGCGAAGCCAGATAGATATAAATTCAGCTCCACCCTGCATGCTTCCTATTGCCTCAATGACAGGCAGGAAGACCAGTATAAATTGTATAAAACCCAGCGATGAAAAAAGAGCCATATAACTTCCTTTTCCCAGAAGCAGTCGCGAGACAAGAAAAACAAATAGCGAAAGAACCAGAAGGAAGATCAACCTTAAAAGAGATATAGAAGCGCCAAAAAGGACTGCTGCCAGCATATTTTGGCGGGCAGGTGAAAAAGTAAGAAGAACACTCATAACTACAGCAAAGGTTGCCAGAAAAGTGATGAGCATGGCAGCAGAAACAGGTTTCTCCCGGGAAATTTTTCGCAGAGCTGCCCCGGGCTTAAATATGAGATCAAACAATATTACACCCGCTTCCATTATATCATCTCGCTTTCCAAAATTGTTGTCTTTTTCTCAGCAGCAAAAAGGAACTTCATTTTTATCAGTTTCAAATGTCTTTAGCCTGGAAGAATGAAATGAATATGTGCAGAAATGAAAAATTTTAATATCCGGGAACTTTATATTTTAAAGCTGGACTGAGACCTGACTCCAGTCTTTCGAGCATTTTCAGCTCATAGTCAATCTGGCTGTAACGAATGTAATTTACCGCTTCAGCTGAAAGGCTGAACAGCTGACGAAACAGTGGAGGTTCAGGCAGTTCATGATAGGTGGGATCATCCAGCTCCGCCATCTCTCCGGCGAGCTCAAGAGCTTTACTATAACCTCCCAGTTCATCTACGAGACCCAGATCCTTTGCCTGGCTACCCATATAAATTTCTCCTGTGGCAAGCTCCCTCACTTCCTCTTCATCCATATCTCTACCTTCCACGATGGCCTGAATGAATTGATCATAGGCGGTATCGGACATATTCTGAATTATTTCTCGCTCATCCTCCTCCGGACTGCGGCTAAACATATCCTTATGCTCTCCGGATTTAATTATTTCTCTTTCAATTCCAATATTATCCAGCAGCTCGTCGGGATCATAAAGAGTAAATATTACACCGATAGACCCTGTCATGCTGCCAGGACGGGCGATTATAGCATCGGCGGGAGCGGAAATATAATACCCCCCAGATGCCGCCATATCTCCCATGGTCATAACTACTGGCATATCATAATCGTCAATCATATCATAAATTTCCTGAGATGCAGCAACTGAACCTCCGGGACTGTCAACATGCATTACAACTGCCTCTATACCGCGGGTCTCCTCAGCTCGCTGCAGCTTTTCCTCCACACGGGAAGGAGTGATTATCATATCGGCAAAGGGTGATCCCATTGTCTGTATGGGACCGGAAAGATTTATGCGGGCCACACCATCTTCTATAATCTCTGTTTCGGGAGTAAAGGCATAGTACAGACCGGCAAGAGCAGCGGCGACTGCCAGCACAACCACCGCAATTACTATTTTTTTAAATAGTGAGCTCATAAAATAACTCCTCCTTTAAAGTTTCCTAATATAATGAAAATATACACAAATCAAGAACCGGAGCCAAAGAGGCCCCGGTTCCCGGTTGGGTATAAGCTTTTATTCCTCGCTTATGGCTTCTACGGGACATTCTTCAGCACAGATGCCGCAGTCGGTGCAGAGGTCTGGATCGATTTCAAAGAAGTCTCCTTCGTCAGAAATTGCCTCTACAGGACATTCATCGGCACAGATGCCACAGGCGGTACATTCCTCTTCATCAATTACAAAGGCCACTGGTTAATCACCTCCTGAAAATGTGGAAAATTCAATGATTTGAGAAAGGAAAAACAAATTCTTAAAGCAAGATATAAAACCTGTGAAGTATAAACCCTGTGAAATATATCATTTTAATATGTTCTTCACCTGAAGACTTTTTCCTCCCTGAAATCAGTAATTTTTTCGACCTATTCATATATTCTTTCTTAATCTTTCCCTTTCAAGCTCCCTGCAGACATTAATTTCTGGTTCCTGAAGTAAAGCTGCATCCCATTTTTCCAGCTCCTCCGGCTCTTCTTCAATGACCTCAGATATTTCCTCCAGACTCATGCCCCGGCGACGAAGGACGATAAATTTTTCTTTAGCCTCCGTGGAAAAAACCCCCATTGGAATATATCTCCCTCATTAATTTTTATAAATCATTTTATCACATATTTGATACCCACTAATTTTATAACCAATTACACTCTTTTTTGCCAGCTCAATTTCTCCCGGATCAATCCAGCTCAATATTGTATAATACCCGCTTAAATCTAAAAAGGAATAAAAAGGCTCCCTCATATTTCCGGGTAAGGGAGTGGAAATTTATAAGGGAGCCCTATCAGACAGCTAGCTTTGATGCTGTCTACTATAGAATTCCTTCCCGAAGACAAAATTCCTCCCTTTATTATGAATTAATTTTAAAAGCTCCTATGAGAGAATAATTTTTATAACGGGCTGAAATATATCACAGGAAGGCTGGCATAAAACAGATGTATCTGATAAAATCGTTATGATCCTCTTTACTAATCCGCACCGGTGGAGGTGAAAGCGCAGTTGTTGGAAGATGATCTTGCTAAAATTAAAAAGGCATACTCTTTATATCTTCGGGATCCGCAATATACTCCTAAAAAGAAGTTGAAGATGATGAATCACAAAAATTTATTTATAATCGAACAAAACCCGGAAAAGGACAGTCCGTACGCCCGCCTGAAAAACGCCGGCCTGGAGATAGCACATATAATTAATAATGACGCTGAGATTTTCTGGGCTTTCTCAATCAAAAAAAATCTCTATATCAAGACAGATCTGCTCAATAAACATCTGGATGGCAGCCTGCTGCGCAGAGAGTTGACCCCCTATTTCGAAGATATGGATACGAGAGAAATAGCCGGAGTGAAAATAGAATACTGCCCGGATGAAGATGGCAAAGCCAGGGTTGTTCGTCTTAACGAAAACAACCTGCATGTTGGCTTTCGCCTGGATCTTATAGAAGAACGTTTTACTTAATTTCAGCGACACCGATAAAAATGCAAAAAATAAAAATTCAGTCATGGAAGCTATAAGGCTCCGCTCACAATGAAATTTTTCCCGGGAGCATCTATCACTTTAAAGGCATATGTCTTAAATTTCACCAAAGGTTATGGATAAGATCCAAAATTTAAAATAAAACTAGAATTAAAATTAAAACTGCCAGAAGTCCCAGCCAGAGCATCAGGCTGAGCCGGGAAAGTCTTTTAGCCTTCTTTTTTTCCCACCAGTTAAGGGGCGCAATCCCCTGAAATAAAAACGTAACAAC
>CAZVZM010000118.1:0-3935 GCA_964630835.1 uncultured Halanaerobiaceae bacterium | reverse complement strand
TAGCGGCCCAGTGAAGTATAGTATTCCAGATCATGGGGCAGTTCCCGGCGATAATTGATTTCTGGCCAGCGATAGTAGACACTTTCCTCATCGGCATCATCATCGTCATCATCGGCAAATTCCGGGTCATAGCGCTCCAGCTCCAGGTTGAACTCACTGTCAGCCGTCTTACGCTGCAGGTAGTTGTCAGTACGCCACTTAAAGACGGTATCCTCTCCGGGCTGCATCTGGTATTCTCGCTCGTACTGCAGGTTAACCTCCCAGTAATCACCAATTAAACGATCATACTCCAGATCAAGGTCCAGTGTCCTGATATCATCATCCTCAGACTCAAAATAATAGCGGTCGGCCAGGTCACCAAACAGGTTTATCTGTTCATCACCATCACGGCCCTCATACTCCACATCCACATAAGCCTCCAGATGGCGGTATTGATCATAGACGGTGTATTCGGCATCCAGGTCGGTATCCCAGGACGAATCAGCTCGCTGATCCTGATATGTAAAACGGGCCTGCCAGTCAAAAAGATCGGGCAGCCCCACCCTGTCCTGTTGATTATAGTAATATATATAACTTTCCCGCTCCTGTTCCCGGAGAAAGTAATGATGAATCCCCCCGGCAAAACCAGTTCTGGTAAAGTAGTCACCCAGGAGCCGGCCCGACTGGCCATCTCCCAGTATGTAATTATAGGCCAGCTTGATAAACCAGCCCCGGCGCTCACTGTAACCGACAGAAGGAATCAGGCCCTCATCCTCATCATCCAAAGACAAATACAGGTAAGGCCAGTAAAACAGCGGCAGCCGGCCATTCAGCTCATAAAAGACAACATGGCGGGCTGTCAGGTAATCATCGGGATAGATGGTTGCCTCACGGGCCTGAAAATAATAATGGGGCAGTTCCCCATCATCATCATCCAGATCACAACCGGTAATAGAGCCTGTCTTAAAATCAAGCCGCAGCGGGCCCTCCAGCTCCTCTTCAGTGCCATCCTCGCGTACAATATTTATCTTTTCGGCCCTCAGGAAGACATCTCCCAGCTGACCGGAAATATCCCCATCCAGCTCAAATCCATCATCACTGTACTGTACCCGGTCTGCTTCCAGACCCAGAGAGCCAGAAGCACCCTGTACGCCTGGTGTGACCAGAAAGCCGGCCACAACCAGCACAATTATAACCGGCAGCAGGCCCTTAATACTAGAAAAAAGCCCAAATTTTAACCTCTCCAGCCACTTAAAGCGGGAGGTTCGCCAGATAATCAAAAACAGCCCCGTCAAAATGAAAAATATATTGGGTATCCAGGCTGCCACCAGGGGATCAATGAGTCCATCCCCTCCCAGAAAGCGGAAAAAAGTCTGCAACAGATAGTACAAAAAGATGATCACCACCGTGAAGATGATCCCGGCCGCCCGGCTGTTTTTCTGGCCCAGGCTCAGCGGAGCCCCGATCAAAATAAAGATCACGGGGATAAAGGGAATGGCCAGCTTCAGGTGGTAGTCCACCTTCCAGGAATCGGCAGATATTCCGCTGCGCTGAAAGTCCTCAATATGTTTAAGCAGCTCCTTCCGGCTCATCTCCCGGGAGGTGCGCTGTCTGCCCATCAGGGCACTCACCTCACGGGCCACCTCAAACTCCATGACCTCAAAGTCACCGGCCACCTCCAGGCGACCGTCCTGGTCATAGCTGTGGACCACACCCTCTTTCAGCTGCCAGACATAGTCATCGGTTTCACCATAGAGGGCGGTAATCACATCCGGGTAGCGGTCACCACGTTCACTGTGGAAGATGACAATATCCTCCACCCGCCCGGTATCCTCGTGAAACTTATGGACATAAAACAGCTGCCCACCCTCACCCTCAAAGAACACATTCTCCTGAACATCGGGTGAGGACTGCCGCAAAATGGACAACCGCACTATATTTTGAGCCCGATGGTTGGCCCAGGGCACCACCTGTTCATTGAGCACATAGGTCAGACCACTGACAATAATGCCCAGAATCACCAGGGGCAACATCAACCGGTACAGGCTAAAACCACCCATACGCAGGGCGGTAAACTCATTCTCCCGGTTCAGCCGGCCCAGTCCGTAGATGGTCCCGAACAAAATGGCCAGCGGAAAAGTCTCCACAATTACGCTCGGCAGCTGATAGAGCAGCAGCTCCACAATCTCGGCCACAGGTATCCGCTCTTCAATGATAAGGTCGGCAATATCAAACAGGATACCGCTGACAAAAATAACTGTAATCAGCAGGATTCCGAACAAAAAGGGATACATTACTTTTTTGAATATGTATTTATCGGCAATCATTATTTTCATCATTATCTCTCCGGTTTATAGCAGTCATTATTAACATTATAGCAGTGCTGCCACTAAAGTGCAATTAAAAACAGGTTAGAAATTATTAGAAGAAAATAAAAGTGGATAAAAAAAGCCCCCCACTGAGGGGGGCTTAACTTCCTATTCACTATCATTTAAAATAAATAAGTTACACCAAGGCCCAGACTTAACTGATCACTAAATATTTCGGCATCAATGTCATCATCAATTATTTCTCCCGAGTATTCTCGCTGCTCCTGGATACCGCTGGCCTCCACATTCCAATAAGAAACGCTCCCTGTAATCGACAGTTCCTCCTGCAAACTGTAGTCCAAATCTGCCCCCAGATTAAAAGCAGTTCCCCGGGCCTCTATTTCAGAAATCTTATCTGCCAGCAAGTGATCATCATAATCGCTGACACGTACCAGTGGCGAATAGTTTACCATGATAGAATATTTCAGAGGAAGCTCTGATATCCTGTCTTCCAGGTTTAACCCCAGATAAGGAATCCAGTACTCCACCTCATATTCAATTACTCTACCCTCATACTCTATATTTAATTCCGGGAAATAATCAGATTCCTGAATTAAATCATAACCATACATATCAAAATATTCATAAAGGACTCCTGCTTTTGCTGAAACCTTACCCTCCTGCAGTTTTGCTACTGGTGCTGTTATATTAACATCAATTATATCAACATCAAGTTCGTTTTGGGCTTCCCCATAGACAAGAACATCATCATCAAAACCATATACCCAATCACGATCCCGAAAGGTTCCCGCCGAACTATCAAAATAATTATTTTTGTAGGTGACTTCAGCCTGAAGGAAATAGTCCCTTATTTCAAAATTTTTTTGATAATTTAACGCCCACAGATTAACATTAAGAGGGAAATCAAGTCTGCTTTTCCAGCCACCACTTTCTTCACCCCGAATAATATATGATGTTTCTCCTCTTAAAAGCTCATTGCTTACTTTCAATTCAGCCGCTTCTACAGCTACAGTCATAATCACCACCATCAGAACCACGACCCACAGGAAGGTACACTTTTTCATTAAGAACACCTCAATTTATAATTCATTTTAAGTTTTTAATTACTTTAAATTATTATAGCAGCTAATTAACTTTTTTCTGTATCAATACTTTAAAAGAAACCCCCATACCGACAAGAAACCGGTATGGGGGAGTACTTCACAGTAGCAATTTGGTTATACTAAACTGCTACTTTTATTCTACTTTTTGCTCTAACTTTATTCAGCCTCAACAACTCTTTCGAAAGAGGCAACTTCATTATCGGCAGTGTCAGCAAGGTCACCAGTGTCTGCATCATAGGCAACCAGTACATCGGCTCCTGCAGTAATATCGCCTTCTGCAGTTTCTACTGTAACTGTTGTTGTTTCTATAGTAACAGCTTCGACAGTAGCTTCTTCACCATCTACAGTAACAGTAAAGGGTGCTGTATTGGTATCTCCTGTTACCTCCTCATCAAAGGTAATTGCGACTTCATCATTTGTATCTAAGGCTGTAACATCTGTTACAGACGGCGGCACATTGTCAAAACTGTCATCATGAAGAACGTAGGTATCCTCATTTCCATCATTATAAGGCAATACTACC
>CAZVZM010000117.1:0-4059 GCA_964630835.1 uncultured Halanaerobiaceae bacterium | reverse complement strand
AATTATTTTACTGTGAATGAATGGAGCGTAATAGAAGAGGGGTTTTCCCCGGAGAAAAATCGCTTTTCCGAGAGTATTATGAGCCTGGGTAACGGGCATATGGGCATGCGCGGCAATTTTGAGGAGGCTTACAGCGGAGACAGTCTGCAGGGGACATATATTGCCGGTGTCTATTATCCCGATAAAACTGTAGTGGGCTGGTGGAAGATAGGTTATCCCGAGTATTACGCCAAAGTTCCCAATGCGACCGATTTTAAAGGGATTGGAGTGAAAGTGAATGGAACTGAGCTGGATTTAAATCGCTGGCAGGTGGAAGATTTTCGCAGGGAGCTGGACATGAAGGCGGGCTGCTTGCGGCGGGAGTTTACGGCGGTAAGCCCGGAGGATGAGCGGATTAAGGTGAGCACCACCCGCTTTTTGAGCATGGAGAGAAGAGAGATTGCGGCAATAAGTTACGGCCTGACTCCTCTTAGCGGCGGTATGGACATAGTTTTTGAGCCCTTTCTGGATGGGACCATCACCAATGAGGATGCCAATTACGATGAGGTATTCTGGGATGAGGTGAAAAAGGATAATTGCGAAGAGGGAAGCCTCCTCACCCTGAGGACCAAAAAATCTCATTTCAATGTCTCCTGTGCAATGAGATACGAGATTGAAGGAGAAGCGGAGTCGAAAGAGACAGAGAGATTAAGCCGCAAAAAATACGTAAGCCACAGAGCTGCACTCAGGGCTGAAAAAGGAGAAGAAATTAGACTGAATAAATATATTGGTGTGACAACCGATAGGGATTATGATTTGGACGAAGTGTCCGATGAAGCACGGAGGAGAGCGAAGGAAGCATCCTCGCTGGGTTTTTCGACTCTATTTGAGGAACACAGGGAGAGCTGGCGGAAGATCTGGCAGGAAAATGATGTGAAGATCGATGGCGATAAAAAAGCTCAGCAGGGTATAAGATTTAACATCTTTCATCTTCATGCCACCTACACCGGTCACGATCCCCGTCTCAATATAGGTCCCAAAGGTTTCACAGGAGAAAAATACGGCGGTGCCACTTACTGGGATACGGAGGCTTTCTGCCTGCCCTTTTATCTGAACAGCAAAGATGATAAAGTTGCAAAAAATTTGCTGCTGTATCGCTACCGCCATCTGGATAAAGCCAGAGAAAATGCCGATAGGCTGGGACTGGACGGAGCATTATATCCCATGGTGACGATGAATGGAGAGGAATGTCACAATGAATGGGAGATAACTTTCGAGGAAATTCATCGCAATGCGGCTATAGTCTACGCCATCTATAATTATGTGCGCCACACCGGTGATCGCGATTATCTGGCGGATTATGGCTATGAGGTGGCGGCATCGGTGGCGCGTTTCTGGGCCGACAGGGCTCATTACAACCCCCGCAAAGAGCAGTATATGATAATAGGGGTTACAGGCCCCAATGAATATGAAAATAATGTGCATAACAACTGGTATACAAATCGCATGGCAGTGTGGTGTTTGCGCTATGTACAGCAGGTCAGAGATTATTTGCAGGAGGAGCATCCGGAGCGCCTGAAGGATCTGGAGGAAAGCCTGGATATAAGCAGAGAGGAGATGAAAAAGTGGCGGGAGATAAGCGAAAATATGTATTATCCTTACTGGGAGGAACGGGAGGTTATCGAACAGCAGGATGGTTATCGAGATAAAAAAATGAGCACCGTGGAGGATCTGGTCCCGGAAGACTTCCCTCTAAATCAGAACTGGTCCTGGGACAGGATACTGCGTTCCCCCTATGTGAAGCAGGCGGATGTTCTGCAGGGGCTGTATTTTCTCAACGATGACTACGACCGGGAGACAAAAAAGAGAAATTTTGATTTTTACGAGCCCCGCACCGTCCACGAATCCTCCCTCTCACCCTGCATCTATGCGGTGATTGCGGCTGAGATAGGATATGAGAAGAAGGCCTACGAACTCTATCTGCGCACGGCCCGACTGGATCTGGAAAATGTCAACCGCGATACAGAAGATGGCCTGCATATTACCAGCATGGCCGGAACCTGGCTGGCTGTGGTGGAGGGATTTGCCGGCAAGAGGATCACCCGGGATGGGCTGGAGTTTAATCCCTTGTTGCCAAAAGCCTGGCAGGGCTATAGTTTTAAGGTAAACTTCAGGGGCAGACTGATAGAGATCGCAGTTAACTGCGAAGAGGTAAGCCTGCAGCTTCTGGGGGGAGATAAGATAAATGTAAAAGTTTATGACCGCGATGTGACGTTGGGGCAATCCGACGGTGTTACTCAGCTGCCCCTTGAGCAGCAGAGGTGAGTGAAGTGATGGCAGATCTGGAAGATAAAGAAACGGGGGGAAAGAAAAATAGTTTTGAAGCCGAAGGCAAATCTCCCGGGAAGGGAGAGCTCCTGGAGCTTTTCCTGGAGGGGATTCCCTTCGGATTGGCCAATACGCTTCCCGGCATAAGCGGGGGGACAGTTGCGCTTATTTTTTACATCTATGAGCCGCTAATTAAAGCCCTAAAAAATATTCACCTGTATTTTCTTATCCCGCTGGCAGCGGGGGCAGGCCTGGGGGCTTTGCTGGGAGCTTCCGTTTTAGACCGACTGCTGGAAATATATCCGGGGCCGATTATGGCCCTTCTTGCGGGTATGATACTGGCTTCGCTTCGCGTTACCTGGCATGAAGCCTCAGAGGAAAAAAGTCAGGGTAAAAAAGAGATTTTAAATTTTGTTCTTACTCTGGCCGGAGTAGTGTTTGCTCTTTTTTTGACCGGAAGAGAAGGGGGAGGCAATGGAGCATCCCTCCTGGCTATATTTTTTGCCAGCTTCTTTGGTTCGGTAACCATGCTCCTTCCCGGAATAAGCGGTGCCAGTCTTCTTGTGGCGCTGGGGGTATACCGCCAGGTTATCTCCGCCATAGCCGGTCTGGATATTCTGGTGCTTTTTGTTTACGGCCTGGGCACTGTGGTCGGTCTTGTTCTTTTTGCCTGGCTATTGAGCTGGATGATCAGGCGCTACCGCCGCCAGTTCATGTTTTTGCTCAGCGGTCTGATACTGGGTTCCCTGGTGGGAGTTATACCTCCCGGAATAGGGGCAGGGGAGATTATAAGCTTTTTTATTGGCTTTGCTGCGGTATTCAGGTTGATTTCGTATACGAGGAGACGTCAGAGAAAAGCAGGGTAGGGGGAGAGAAAATGATGCTCTTCCTGTGTTGTTTTTCTAAAACAAGTGTAACTCTAACGGCCCAAAACAGGGCAGCCTCGCGATGAGACATCCCTGTCTTCAACGCTCAGCTCACAGCATCCCTGCTGCTCGACCCTGTTTTGGGCCTCATGCAGGTGCGTAAGAGGCGAAAAACAACAATGTCATCACATCATTTTCTCTCCCCTGCTTGGGTATTGAGTAAGTGTTTGCCTGATATTTCATCCTGGATAATTAGTGATTATTAAAACAATTTTTAAGCTACTTTCAAAAATTTGTAATTGCAATGTATAAAGTAGATACCCTCAAATACTAGAAATAATGATCCCTGACGTGATAAATATCATTTCAGACAGATTTGTAGTAAAATGTTATTTTGCAGTGAAGTTATTTGTGATGCTAAAAGCAATTTACGCGCCCTAACTCTAGCGGTTGTAAACTAATCTGCTTTCGCGATGAGACGTCCTGTCTTCAACGCTCGGCACGCTACCTCCCTGTGGCGTGGGCCTGTTTTCAGCCTATGGGTAAAGATGATAAGAGTAAAAACAACTGGCTCATCAGTATATTTCATCTGCTCCATTTTAGGCAAAGAGAGTACGCATTGGAGCCTTCATGCAGCTCTTCATGCAGATTTTTTCGTTGGCTCGCAGCATCCCTGCTGCTCGACCCTGTTTTGGGCCTGAGGTAGGTGCGAGGAGAGCGAAAAACAACAATTTCAACACATATACTCATATATTCATATCAATTCTCTCCTGCTGAAGAATGGCGGGAGTGTTTACCTGTCAAATTCTCCGGATCTTCTCCATAATCGTAGGTGAGATTTACGACAAATACCTGTAAAGCGATAGCTGCTCACCTCTTATTATAG
>CAZVZM010000116.1:0-4162 GCA_964630835.1 uncultured Halanaerobiaceae bacterium | reverse complement strand
AAGCCCTGGAAGAGATAGAAGAATGTGCGGGCAGCCAGTTTGATCCGAAAATGGCAGAAAAATTTGTGGAGATGATGAAGCAAACTGAGGGTGAGTGAAGTATTCTGGGAAATTTTGCCTCTAAAAGTTTATAAAGATGAAAATAAAAATTAGTGGTATTATAAAGATCAAAGATCCGGCGACAGTGGGAGCTGTCGCTGCTTTTATTTTTTATGATTATGGCTGCACTGACTAAAGACGATATTTACACACACTGGCAGCTATAATCCCCGTCTTATCATGAATCCTGTTAATTAGATGGCCGGTGAAACAGCTATTTATTTAGAATTGAATAGAGATAGTTTGACTTTTTAGTCTTCAATCCAGGCCGGGCTTGATTTCAAATAATAATCTGCCATCTGGTCTCCAATTTAACTCTCTTTGAAAATGTAGTGGGTCCCGCTTACCTGGCTCAGGATGATAAGAAAAGTCACTATTTATTTTGCTTCTTACAATGCATATATCCTTTACCTTTTTGTTTGCGGTTAATTTTTCTGGCAGCCTTTGGGCGTCGCTGGATGAGGCTTCTGTCTGGGGCTTTGTCAGTGGGGAAATCAGAGTAGAAAGAAGCCAGCGCGAGGTTGAATGACTTCCTCATGAATTCCTTTTTAAATGCTATATTTTTTATATTTATATGTGTTTTTTATGTATATTGCATGCATAACACATTAATGCTATAATATATTTTGAGGGAAGGAGGTATAATATGCCTAATTTACAGGTGCGAGATCTTCCGGAGAACATTTACAATCGGATTAAAGAATTAGCCGAAGAGGAACGAAGAAGCATAACTCAACAAACTATTATTTTGTTGGAAAAAGCCCTTGAGATAGAGAAGGAAAATAAAAGAAGGAGAAAAAGACTTCTGGATCAGATTGCAGAAGAAAATAAAGAGTCCGAAAGAGAAGCCCCTGCTGATCCTGTTCCTCTAATTAGAGAGGATAGAGAAAGATGATAGTTACGCTGGATGTCAGTGCTGCACTGGAATTAATAATGGGCCGAAAAAGACAATTTGAGATAAAAGAAAAACTGGAAGAAGCGGATTGGATTATTTCTCCCACCCTTTTTATTTATGAAGCTACAAACGTTATGTGGAAATATCATTCCCTGGAAAACCTTCCCCAAAAAGAACTTTCTCGAAAACTTGATTATTCACTAAAGTTGATCGACAGATTTATCTATCCGGAAGATATTTATCATGAAGCTTTTTCTCTTGCAGCAGAAATTGATCATCCAGCCTATGATGCCGTGTATTTAACCGTGACCGGAGAGAAAAAAAGCACTCTTCTTACTCTGGATGAAAAACTGATCTCAGCGGCAGAAGATATAGGTCTTCCAGTTTTTAATATAGAAAAATAGTGCTGAATTCGCAAAAGATCCTTCATGATTTTTCGCTCAGTTCGGTGCAATTTAGGCCAGAAAATTTTTTTTGGTAATGTTTATGATCTGGATTTCTAAATTTTAAGTCATGCTTCTAATCAGTTCTCACAGTTTAATTTCAGCACAAATCTTTAAGCTTCTTCAGTTTTCAATATTTATAAACTACTTCTTACCGTAATGGTTTTGAAGAAGAACCGGTAATAAAGAAGGACATCTGCCGGGATACCTTAAATTTGTTAATGAACCCGCTAAAAATAAAGCCCGCAAGAAATAAGAAACAATTTAAATTGATGTCAAAAATTAGTGTGTTAATCTTAAAACGTTAGAATGAAATTTAAGAATTCACAGACTATTATTTAGCCCCAAAGGGCAAAAGTCTTAAAATATCACAACAGGAGGAGATGAAATATGCAGAATAATGACGAAGAAATATTAAGAGTTGCTTCCAGCTCCAGTCCCAATTCCGTTGCCGGTGCTCTGGCGGGAGCAATACGCGAGGAAGGCGAAGTTGAAATGCAGGCAGTAGGCGCCGGAGCGGTCAATCAGGCGGTCAAAGCTGTGGCTATTGCCAGGGGCTATGTAGCTCCTGCGGGCATTAATCTTGTCTGTGTGCCGGGTTTTGAGGATATAGAAATCGACGGAGAGGAAAGAACCGCAATCAGATTTTATGTTGAACCCCGGTAAATACCGTCAATCTCTTTAAGCTTTATTGCTAATTTTGCGGGGCTATATACTGTTTAGGTACCGGTCAGGGAAACCGGCTGCCTTTAGAAAATAAACTGAAATTATTGGTAATGAGCAGGGTGCTGTTGAAGGGCACTGATTACCGGATACTTAAAATATAAAAAATAGGAGAATTTTAATGGGATTTTTAGACTGGTTGATGGAGGTTAAGAATGAAGACGTAGAGGATTTCACCCGGTTAACCTCCTTGAAGCTTATGCTGCTCTTAATTGTACTCGGGGTTTTCCTGGCCAACCCGGGCAACACGATAAGTTTTGCCCTTCCGGGAGTGGAGGAATCGCTGCGCCTGGGACTAACTCCCCTCATCACAATGCTTTCGGGAATTGTTATGGGCCCTATTTGGGGAGGATTGACGGGGCTTAGCATCGATGTTCTTTCAGTGGCTATCTGGCATGATATAGCTCAGTTCATACTGGCTTTTGCTGTTATAGTTATGTTTAGAGGGTTTTTTGCCGGCTATATTTATAAATATCACTTTAGTCGATTTTCTATAAGGTCTATTTTTTTCACCATTGCTGTAACATATTTACTTACCTCCGGCTTTCTGACTCCTCTAGCCCTATATATATATTATAATGTGCCGCTTGCGGAAAATTTGAGCCAGCGTTTGACCATCCAGGCTTTAACTATTCCTGCCTATACAATTATTGCCTTTTATGTTTTGAAATTACGCCGAAAAACACAGGAAATACGAAATATGTATGATAAAATGGAGAAGCTGGCTACTACTGATGAACTTACAGGCCTGGCCAATAGAAGAAAGTTTACTTCCAGTCTGGAAAAATATATTTCTGCTGCCCATAGACACAATCAGGATCTGCATCTCATATATATTGATCTGGATAATTTCAAACGAATAAATGATATCTACGGGCACCGAGTTGGCGATCAGGTGTTGAAAAAAGTGGGAAATATATTGACAGATATGATCCGTGCTGAGGATATTTCTGCCAGGCTGGGCGGGGATGAATTTGTTTTAGCTCTGTTTAAAGCTAAAGCCAGAGAAGCCAGGCAGGCTGCAGAAAGAATTAGAAGCCAGTTTGAGAGTCTTGAAGTAGAAGAAGCTGAAAAGTTAAATTTAACAGCAAGCCTGGGGCTGGCTGCCATGCAGAAGGAAGATACTCCCGAGGAACTTCTGGCCCGGGCCGATAAAGCCATGTACAGGGCCAAAAACGATAAGGGGAAATAAAAAGAGATCGCTATTTTCTTTCATCTGCCGGAGCCTTTTCCGGCATCTTTTTGTCTTTGGGTGACTGTTTAATTTTTGGAGGCGAGTTTTGTCTCAGGGTAGAGGAGGAGGAAAAATTGTCTGTTATAAAACTGGAAGAAAAATTGATTGCTGTTTTTGAGAATATTGCCGGGGAAATATTTTTTGAGGCAAAAGAGAGGAAAATGTACAGAGAGTTTCAGCTGCTGGAGGCAGTAAGATGCAGCATAATTTTTTATTTGAAGCGAAGCTATGGAACAGTCCGGAGGAGGCAGTAGAGCAGGATCTGGGCAGGATAGCAATGAAAGTTATGACTTACGGCAGGATACTGGGAGAAAAAAGGTCTGGATAGTGTGAAGGAAGCCCTGGATTATGTCTGGAGCCTGCCTGAGTCAACATCTAGAATCGGAATAAATTCTTTGCAGCAGCTTTAAAATAACATCGAAAAGGCGAGAAATTTCACCAGCCTATCCCCGGAGAAGATGGAAGAGCTGGAGAATAAAACTGCTGAAATTCAAGATGATGCGAATTTTTTCAAATATAGCTGGCAGGGAAGATTTTATTGGAAAAAAAGTTGATTTGTTAAGCCAGCTTTTTCTGAATATTTCCTGGCTTTTCATGCTTTAAGTTGGTCTCTTTTAACATTTCGCAGAAAAAATCATTCACCTTCTTTAATAGGTTGTAATTTCACTTTAGGCTTGCAATTCAATTGCTCAGATATTTTCATTAAATAGTTCAAAGATAAATTATGCCCATTTTCTATACGTGAAATCACACTCTGAGTGGTGCCAA
>CAZVZM010000115.1:0-4182 GCA_964630835.1 uncultured Halanaerobiaceae bacterium | reverse complement strand
TTGTTATTTTTAGTCAAATTCTTTATAATAGTGGTAGTATATAATAATATTCAGAGGTGAAATAATGAAGTTTATTTTGGAAAAGCTCGAGTTGATTAATTTGTCTGTGCTGGGATTTATTGTGGGGATAATTCCCATGGTGGTTTTTCTGCGGCAGATAAGGTTGAATGAGACCCTGCAGAATTACTGGACTGACCCCATAAATACCGACTTTTTCAGTTTTTACAAGATGTTTTTGCTGGTGCTGGCTGCTCTGGTTTTGCTCATCTGTTTTTTGCTTTATCTATCGGATAAAAAGCTTATCCGCACTTATTATTACATACCTATTGCTGTATTTAGCTTTTTTGCTCTGGCTTCTTCGGTTTTGTCGGAATATCCGGCGGCTTCTATGCTGGGATTTCCCGACCGTTATGAGGGGCTGCCAGTGCTGCTGGCCTACATGCTGATAATGGTGGTAATTATCAATGTGGTTGACCGGGAAAAGTACGTAAAGATGCTGGTGTCGGTAGCGCTAATATCGGCGGCTGTAATCGGTCTGCAGGGTGTACTGCAGTATCTGGGGGCTGATCTGTTTCAGACGGAGTTCGGGCAGCGCTTAATTCTTCCTTCTGATAGTTATGAGCTGGTGGGTGAGCTGGATTTTCGTTTTGCCACCCGGCGGGTATATAGCACCATGTTTAACCCCAATTATGTGGGCAGCTATGGTGCCATGATGTTATCGCTGACCCTGGGGCTGTTTATACTCATAAAGGAGCGCAGAAAGAAACTTATGCTCGGAGGACTTGCGGTATTACTATTTGCCTATATGCTGGGTTCGGAATCACGGGCCGGTGTGGTAGGTCTGGTAGCCGGTCTGCTGGTGCTGGGGCTGTTTCTGCACCGCTATATTAAGCCCAATCTGAAGGAGCTGGGAGTTTTAGCTTTAATTTTTGTGGTCATCTTTTTTGCCATGGATGCCATAAGTGTTAATGATATCATCGGTGAGATAATTTCTCCCGAGGAAGAAGTAGGATTGGCCGAGGAAGATACGGGAGAAGCTGCCGGGCTGGTTGATATCAGAAGTGAATTTAGATCGGTCATTATAGAGACGGAAGAAGCTGAACTGCAGGCTGTGATGGAAAATGGCTCGTTCTATTTTGTGGATGAAGATGATGAGAGGCTGACTTATTCTATGGATCAGGAAACCGGTGAGATTCAGCTGGTGGAAGCTCCCTATGAAAATCATGTGTTCCAGTTAGATGCCGAAAATAATCTGCTGGCCTGGGAATATGAGGGTCATCAGGCCCGCTTTTATCTGGATGAAGAAGGTTTTCATATTCTGGGCATGAATAATCAGGTGTATCCCATAGAAGAGGTGCCGGCCTGGGGGTTTGAAGGCCGGGAGGATTTAGGCTCATCCCGTGGTTATATCTGGTCCCGCTCCTTTCCCCTGCTGCAGGATACCATGCTGCTGGGATTTGGGGCCGATACTTACGCCATGTATTTTCCCCAGCGTGATGCAGTGGGCAAACTCAAGCACTTAGGCTCCACCCACCGCATTGTCGATAAGCCCCATAATATGTACCTGCAGTTTGCCATTAATACCGGTATGCCCTCACTGCTGGCGCTGCTGGCCCTGGGTGTTATGTATTTTGCTCACAGCTATAAGCTGCTGTGGCGCAGTGATTTTGACAGCTTTAACAAAAAGGCGGGTGCTGCTCTGCTGGCTGCGGCTGCGGCCTATGCGGCCACCGGTCTGTTCAATGACAGTGTGGTATCGGTGGCACCGGTGTTCTGGACCCTGGTAGGACTGGGACTGAGCATAAATCTGCAGCTGAGCCGGGGCAGTGAAGAATAGAGCGGTTAATAAAACAGATGCTGAAGAGAAAGGAGCAGATATAACATGCGGGCAGTTGTGACGGGGGCGGCCGGTTTTATCGGCTCCCATCTGGCGGAAGCTTTGCTGGAAGCCGGTTTTACCGTTAAAGGAATAGACTGTTTTTCCGATTATTATCCCCGCTTTATCAAAGAGGGCAATATTTCTTGTTTAAAAGAACAGGGGGGATTTTCTTTGCTGGAGGCGGATCTGGTTAATGTTGATCTGCAGGATTTGCTGCAGAGCGGTGATTATGTTTTCCACCAGGCCGCCCAGGCAGGTGTGAGGGCCAGCTGGGGGGAGGATTTCCAGATTTACAGCCGCTCCAATATTCTGGCCACTCAGCAGCTGCTGGAGGCTGCTAAAGAGGTGGGGGTGGAAAAATTCATTTATGCTTCCTCTTCCTCAGTCTACGGGGCCGCGGATAGTATTCCCATGCAGGAGGAAGATCTCACCCGCCCCGTCTCTCCCTATGGAGTTTCCAAGCTGGCCGGGGAAAATTTATGTCAGCTCTATCACCATAATTTCGGCCTGCCTGCGGTTTCTCTGCGCTATTTTACCGTCTATGGTGAACGCCAGCGGCCCGACATGGCCTTTCATATTTTTATCCGCAGGATTCTGGCCGGAGAAGAGATTGAAATATTTGGTGATGGCCGGCAGTCGCGCAATTTCAGCTATGTGGGTGATGTGGTGAAAGCCAATATGCAGGCGGCTGAGGTCGATATTGGTGGTGAGATTATCAATATAGGCGGTCCCGGGGAGAGGATTAACCTGCTGACAGCGGTGGAGACCATAGAGGAAATTACCGGGTTAGAAGCCGAAATAAATTATCAGCCGCGGGTGAGCGGTGATGTTAAACATACGGAAGCGGATTTAACGAGAGCAGAAAAACTTCTGAATTATGAACCGGAGGTGAAACTGCGGACCGGCCTGGAGCGGGAAGTTAAGTACATAAAAGAACTTTACTCGTTATAATTTTTGCTGATTGACCCCAGCAGGAGATATCATTTTTTTGCTGATAATTCACTTCATTATAATTTACGCGCGGGAGGGAAATAAATGTATAAAAATAAAATCAGCATTATGGGGACCGGCTATGTAGGACTGGTAGCCGGGGTGTGTCTGGCTGATTTTGGTAATTCCATTATTAATGTGGATGTAGATGAGGAGAAGATTGAGCAGCTGCAGCGGGGAGAAGTCCCTATTTATGAGCAGGGGCTGCAGGAGCTACTGGATAAAAATCTGGAGGACGGGCGCATAAAATTCAGCACCGATACCGCGGCGGCTATAGAGGAAAGTGAAGTAATATTTATTGCCGTAGGTACACCGCCGGCCGATGATGGGCGGGCCGATATTGACAATGTGCTGAAGGTGGCCGAGAAAATAGGACGGACCATTGATGGCTACCGGGTGGTGGTAACTAAATCTACAGTGCCCATCGGTACCGCCGAAAAAATTGAAAATGTAATTGCGGAACAGCTGGCCGAGCGCGGGGTTGATTATGATTTTGACGTGGTCAGCAACCCCGAGTTTTTGCGCGAGGGGAAAGCGGTGCATGATTTCACCCATCCGGACCGGGTGGTGATTGGCACCAATAGTGAGAGAGCCCGGGAGATTCTGACCGAGGTATTTCGCCCCCTGTATGTCGATGATGTGCCTTTTGTCTTTACCAACCCCGAGACGGCGGAAACCATTAAATATGCCTCCAATGCCTTTTTAGCCACCAAAATATCCTTCATAAATGAGATGTCCCAGCTCTGTGACAGTGTGGGAGCTGATGTGCAGACCGTGGCCAAAGCTATGGGCCTGGATGAGCGCATAAGTGATAAATTTCTGCGGGCCGGCCCGGGCTACGGCGGCAGCTGTTTTCCCAAGGATACCAGAGCCTTAGTGAATATGGCCGATGATGCCGGGGTGGAGATGCAGGTCGTATCGGCCGGTATTGAGGCCAATAGAGAGCAGAAGCTGTATATGGTGGATAAAATTACCGACAGGCTGGGTGAGGATCTTTCCGACAGGACACTGGGTTTTCTGGGGCTCAGTTTTAAGCCGGAGACCGATGATATGCGCGAGTCACCGGCCCTGACCATACTGCCCGAGCTGATAGAAAAAGGGGCCTGTATCCAGGCTTTTGATCCGGAAGCCATGGAGGAGGCCGGCAGGTGTCTGAAGGAGGTAGAGAAGGAGATCCTCTACTGTGCCAATGAGTATGATGTAATGAAGGAGGCCGATGCCCTGGTGCTTTTGACCGAGTGGAATCAGTTCCGCCGGCTGGATTTTGAGCGAGCCCGAGAGCTTCTGGCGGGATCAATATTTTTCGATTTCCG
>CAZVZM010000114.1:0-4186 GCA_964630835.1 uncultured Halanaerobiaceae bacterium | reverse complement strand
CTCTTCCTTTACTGTTAGCTCATCCGAATTTCTGGCAGCAACAATATTTTCTCTTACTTCGTTGCCGGTCTCCATTCCCGGTATGGGAACAACTTTATCCTGATTCAAAATGTACTTCAAAGAGATATCAGCTCTTTCCAGCCTGCCTCCGGCCAGGGGTTTCATGGCAATCATTCCGATATGGTGATCGCGGGCGTAGGGGATAAGCTCCTCTTCGGCCTCGCTTTCAATAAAATTATAACAGAATTGCACAGTAGCGAAATCATATTCTTGAAGCGCTTCCAGGAGAAGATCATCAGAATGACCGGTGATGCCAATATGTTCGATAAGTCCTCTTCTTTGTGCTTTTTTCAGGCCTCTAAAAGCGCTGTCATCCTTTTTCACCTGATTATGGTAGTCCTCTTCGGAACTTACGTTGTGCAGTTGATAGAGATCAATTTTATCAACCTGAAGATGCTCCAGGCTTTTCTCTACATCTTCCAGAGCTTCCTCACTGTTTTGCGCCGGAGTCTTGGTGGCCAGGTATATACTTTTATCCGTATCCTGATCCTTTTTAAATGCATTAAGGGCATCACCTATTTTTTCCTCGCTGTCCGAATAGGCCCGGGCTGTATCGATAAAATTAATTCCCCTGCTTACGGCCTCACTGACAACTTCCACGGCTTTTTCGTGAGATACACGCTGAATAGGAATACCTCCAAAACCAAGGGGAAATATATCCATGTCTGTATTTCCCAGCTCAAAACTTTCTTTCATATTTCATCATCCTCCCTCAAATGAAATATTCGAATAATCATTCATCACATTATAATAATACAAAAATAAGAGGAAAATGTCCAGCAAAAGTCGGCGCAGAATTGGAAAGGTACCGACAACATTTCCATGGAAACCCATTGTCACAGGGTAAAAAGGGGCTCCTCCAAATCCATTTGTAGAAATCTTTAAAATAGCGCTGGGTAAAGTCGATATTATCAAAATTACATAAGTATGATCTCCGGCATTACAGGTGGACTTTTCGATAAAGGTTCCCGAGAAAAATCAAAAAATAATGGGCCGGCCGCAAAAAGTTACAGGCAGCCAGCTGCAAAATAAACCTGGAATATTTATTATTGGCAAAGTTGATTTTATCACAATTTCAAAATTATAATCCCTGGCATAGAACATATCCTGTCAATTAAATTGCCAGTAAAAAAACAATTCACAGTGCAATCTAAAAATTGCAGTTATATGAATTTACTTCCAATATAAATTTATTCCCATTGGAGATAGGGATAGCTGCTGCCCTCATCAATTTGCCAGATGTCAGTGAAATCCCAGTCTGAATAGGTCGCCTGACTCTGCATATCCGATGTGGAGTGGCCTAAGTGGGTGTTGATCATCTGTCCTTCATTTATCTCCTCATCAAAATATGAACTCTCCAGATCATTAGTTTCGTTAGCGTTGGCAATAAAACCGCCGGCAACTTCAACATCCTGATTATCAACGACCACTGCCGCATAACAATTTTCTATAAATGTGCCTGAAAAACCAGTGTTTTCGCCCACAAAGCCGCCCAGATAAGTTTCCTCAGCTTCCACGGTGCCCAGAGCATAATTATTACGAATACCGCCCGATAAATTTTGCCCTATAAAACCTCCCGTCTTCTCCCCTTCACTATAAACCTCAGCATCACTATATGATTCTTCAATGATTTTACCATGCCAGGCCCGGCCCACAAATCCTCCGGTGTAATTTCCGCTGTTTGTAACCTCCCCTTTAAAATAAGAATATCTTATATCTGCGACGTTTCTTCCCACAAATCCTCCGACCTCATTGCCTTCAGCGGTCACAATGCTTTCTGCATAGCAATCTTCAATTAGATCTCCTGAATAATGTCCGACAAATCCTCCTACTCTATCTTCATCCCCGGCAACATCACTATATGCAGCCGAGTTCTTTACTATCCCCCCCGATAAATATCCGATAAAGCCTCCTATCTGTCCCTCTTCACCGCTAACATCACCTTCGGCGGAGGAGTCATCAATTCTACCTCCGGCAGTTGTCTGGCTGCCAAAACCTCCTATAAATCCTCCCACTTTTCGATCATGGCCGACAGCATCGCCATAGGCATGGGAGCTTTCTATCGAAATTCTGAGGGTATAACCGATCAGCCCTCCTACATGCTCATCTTTACCTTCCACTCTGCCGCTGCTGCTGCTGTCTTCAATCACATTATCCAGTGAAGCTCCCGCCAGGCCACCAGTGTCACTTTCTCCTCCCCATACATCGCCTTCAGCATGACTTGATATTATATCACCCTGACCGTCCATATCTCCGCTGCTGCCGCTTACAGTGCCTACCAGACCGCCCACTCTATTACCATCTGCTTCCACATCACCGCTGGCGGAAGAGTTTAAAATTCTGCCGTTATTTAAAGATCCGGTGAGACCGCCCACATAATTACCTTCAGAGGTAACATCCCCCTCGGCATAACAATCCTCAATCTGGACCCGGCTGGCTCTGCCCACAAGCCCGCCCAGATTGCTGTCACCTGAAGTAATATCGCCATAAGCGGAGCTATCAATGATCATATTTCTTTCCTCAAAGCTGCTGCCGCTTACCGTAGCAATCAGACCCCCTGCTACAGATTCCTCAGCCGAGATAGAACCATGGGCCTCACAATTTTCGATATCAACCTGGCCGGCGACATAACCTATAAGTCCACCAATCACCGTTCTCCCTTCCACATCCCCAGTGGCGTAGGAGTCAATCACATCACCAGCTGGTCCCTGAGTGCCAATTAATCCTCCCACATCTCTATCACCATAAACATCTCCTCTTGCAAAACTATCCTCAACCAAGGTTCTGATGCTATATCCAATCAAACCGCCGACATAACGCTCTTCACTTCTTACATCTCCTTCGGCAAAACTACCTTTTACTGTCATTTCTGAAGCTCTACCCACGAGACCTCCGACATTTTCTCCTTCACCCGTAACTTCTCCCCGGGCAGAAGAATCGATTATATCATCGCTGCTTGTTCCCGCTAATCCTCCAATCCTGTATAGATTGCCACCCTCTACATCTCCGAAGGCCTGACTCTTACTGATTACTCCGTCATTATTATTGCCCACCAGACCACCAATGCTGCTTCTTACTCCATATACATCACCTTCAGCTTTACTTTCAGAAATGGGCCCATTTGAATACCCCACAAGCCCCCCAATCATGGAATCATCGCCAGTAACCTGCACGTCAGTCTCACAATGCTCAATATTTCCCCGGGCTCGCCCAACTAATCCTCCAACATTTCTGTCTCCGACTACTTCCCCTTTAACAGAACAATTCCTTATAATAGAATCTTCATCAGCATGGCCTGCCAGTGCTCCCGTTTGTCTTTCTGCTTTAACATCGACCCCGGTGATAATAATATTTTCGATTTCCGCTCCCGACTCCAGCTGACTGAATAAACCGGCATCGTTAATATCATCATCAATGGTTAGAGCAGAAATAGTATAATTGTCTCCATCATAGCTGCCAGAAAATCCGGAAGCGGCCAGAGGGACCCAACCTGCCCCTTCAGAAAATCCAGCTAAATCAACATCGTCAATCTGCCGAAAATGCTTATCGGGATAATCGCGAACACTATCCAGCTGCTGAGCATTTGCTATCAGAAAGGGGTTGCCCGAACTCCCATCTCCACCGGCAAAATCGCTGTCCTCATCGTCATCTATTTCAATAACTTCTACCTCCGCTATTTTCATAAGATTAATGTTTTCCAGATCTTCATCCGGAAATACAGCCTCTGCCTTAACTGCCAGGGTGCACTCATCCTGCGGCATCTTCACCCCTGCAAAGTTTCCGTCCTCTATCTTTACTGATAGAGAATTATCAAAACCTATTTCCGCATGACTAAAGACCGCGCTCTCCTCAACATAATCACTGCCGTCTTCAGTCAAATTAAGTCTGACGATAACTTCATTATTTTCTGAACCCACAGAGTCCAGGTTTTCCAGCATCACGCTGGCCTCAAAGTCAAGATCTTCTCCGACCTCCGCAATATCGGGAAAAATTTCAGAGCCAGCTTTGTTTATCTCCGGTTGGACTGTGTCTTCTGCTTCATCTTCATCATCGTCATCATCATCAGAGGTATCGACAACAATGATGTCCACTGAATCTCTAAATCCTCCCTCAGCAGTTATAACAG
>CAZVZM010000113.1:0-4203 GCA_964630835.1 uncultured Halanaerobiaceae bacterium | reverse complement strand
CTGTTATAATTATAACACAGATCTCTCCAGCGGGACAATAAAGTTTTCTTCAGTTTCCCGGGAAAACTCCGCCTAAGACAATATTTTTTGGTTTTTTTGCATAGGCCATATATCTGACCGGGGATACGAAAAATTTCGAGAATCATTTCGACTCATAACTTCCTATAATAAGAATTGATTGGCTATGACTTTACAGCATACATAGAATCTTTTCAAAGCAGCGGTTTTTGTAAATGCACCTATTTCCTCAAACGCAGCTGCCCGGATGTAATTTTTTTATTTTATAGTAGACTTTTTCTTAAATTAATTATATAATTAAATATAGTGCTAATATTATTTATTATAATACTTTAAACTGTAAACCGGTTACTCATTTGAAAGGAAAAAATTTGTCTTTAAAGGTTCGTCTCCACATCAGCTGCTGGAGGAAGTTATGAGGCTCCGCTCACAATGAAATTTTTCCTCTGCTTCCTATAATAAGAGATGAGCAGCTATCGCTTTACAGCATATATCGTAAATTTACGGTTATGGAAAAGATCCGTAATTAAAAGTCCATGAAGGAGACAATGCATTGGAGGCCTAAAGTGAAAAAACATCATGACAAACCCTTAAAAAATGATATATATCTGCCCCGGGGGCTGCTGGTGGCTATCGGCGGAAGTGAGGATAGAAAGGAAGATCTGGAGATACTCTCCACACTGATAACACTGGTAGATTCCAGTCTACCAAAAATTGAAATTATAACGACAGCAACAAAGTTTCCTGAAAAGGCCGGCCGGGAGTATACAGCTGCATTCTCACGGGGAGGAAATTGCTCCGTTGACATTCTAAATATTGTCAGCAGAGAAACCACCGGCGATGCCAGTTTTCTAAAGCGTATAGATTCTGCAGATGTCATATTTTTTACAGGAGGAGATCAGTTGAGGATAACAAGCATCCTGGCGGGATCACAGATGATGAAAAAAATCAAGAGAAAATACCTTGAGGATTACTGCGTGATAGCCGGCACCAGTGCAGGTGCAGCAGCAATGTCGAAAACCATGATTTTTGGCGGGGATAGCAAAGAGGCTCTCCAAAAAGGGGCAGTAAACATCGGTGAGGGGATAGGTCTGATCGATAATGTGATAATCGACACTCATTTTGTGGAAAGGGGCAGGTTCAGCAGGTTGATGCAGGTTCTGAGCATTAATCCCACCAATATTGGAATAGGACTTGGGGAGGATGCCGGGATTATCATCGAAAAAGGCCATATTATCAGGGCCATCGGGACCGGGCTGGTTGTCATTTTAGATGGTCAGGCACTTAAGTATTCAAATGTTGCAGATATTAAATACCATGAGGCAATTGCCATGGAAAACCTCATTATCCATACAATTGTCGATGAACATGGGTTTGATGTCAGAGCAAGAAAATATTTGCGGCCGGAAGATCTATCAGATATTTCTGGGCCGGACGAGCGAGGGAATAAAAATGAAAATACTGGAATCTAGAGCGCTGAGAGGGCCAAATTTATACAGTCTGTACCCGGTAATCTTTATGAAGCTTGATATCGGAAACCTGGAGCAAAAACCGACTGACAGAATGCCCGGTTTTAAAGAAAGGCTGGAAAAAATCATGCCGACTCTTTACGATCATCACTGCTCTCCAGGGCACCCGGGGGGATTTTTTGAGCGCCTGGAGCGGGGCACATGGGCTTCTCATATAGTTGAACATATTGCTATCGAGCTCCAGTGTCTGGCCGGCAACGAGGTCACCTTTGGAAAATCCATCAGCACAGAAGAAGATTCTGTATATGATATTGTCTACAGATATATCGATGAAAACGTTGGGCTTAAGGCCGGCGAGTTTGCAGTATCTCTCGTAGAAAAGTTATTCAGGGAAAAAATTTCTGATGTTGAGCCGATGATCAACAAATTAAAAAAAATAAGAGAATCCAGCCTCCTGGGCCCATCCACAAATTCTATCGTTCTTGAAGCTAAAAAAAGGGGCATTCCCCATATCAGATTGAATGAATATAGCTATGTGCAGCTAAATCACGGCCGCTATCAGCGCAGGCTTCAGGCTACCCTCATGGACAGCACCTCCGCTCTTGGGGTCGAAATTGCAGATGATAAAGAATACACCAAACAGATACTGGGGAAAATGGGGATCCCCGTGCCGGAAGGTATATCTGTAAATAGTGCTTCAGAGGCCCGCCAGGCCGCAGATAAACTGGGTTATCCGGTCGTTGTCAAACCTCAGGTCGGCAATCACGGCCGGGGCATAACCATAAATATCTCCGATGAAGATAAACTCACTGAAGCCTATTATCTCGCCAGAGAAGTTCATGAAACAGTATTAATTGAGAACCTGCTGCTGGGCTCAGACTATCGGATCCTTGTGGTCAATTACAAATTCACTGCCGCCGCCCTGAGGGAGCCAGCCTGTGTTATCGGTGACGGAAGCTCTACAATCAAAGAGCTGATCGATGAGATCAACCGGGATCCCGGTAGAGGAATAGGGCATGAAAAAGACCTGACAAAGATAACCATAGATGATATGACGGAGAGAATTCTCTCAGCTAAAGAGCTCTCTCTTGACTCTATTCTGCCGAAGGGAGAAAAACTTTACGTCAAATCTACGGCCAATCTCAGCACCGGAGGAACTGCCCAGAACGTGACAGAAAATGTTCACCCCCTGGTCAAGCTTATGGCCGAAAGAATAGCAAGAATTGTCGGCCTCGATGTGATCGGGATCGATATCGTAGCTCCGACACTGCAGGAACCTCTCCACGAAAATCCCGGCGGTGTGGTTGAAATCAATGCGGCTCCGGGCTTCAGAATGCACCTCAATCCATCACAGGGCGAGCCAATAAATGCTGCAGCCCCGGTTGTCGATATGCTTTTCCCCCCTGGCTCCGAAAAAAACGTGCCCTTAGTGGCTGTTACAGGCACCAATGGCAAAACCACTACTGTCAGATTGATCTCTCATATCCTGGGGCTGAGCGGAGGCACAGTGGGCATGACTTCCACTGATTCTGTTGTCATCAATAATGTCCCCGTTCTGGAAGGAGATTATAGCGGCCCTGAGGGAGCAAGAACTGTTCTAACCGATGCGACCATCGATCATGCCGTGCTGGAAGTGGCCAGAGGAGGCATCCTGCGGCGAGGGCTGGGCTATTTCCGCAGCGATGTGGGAATATTGCTCAATATTAGTTCCGATCATCTGGGAGAGGGAGGGATAGATACTTTAAAAGACCTAACACGCCTTAAATCCACGGTCGTTGAAGCTGTGAAAGCTGAGGGGCACGCAGTTATAAATGCTGATGATCCCCTTGTCCTTTCCTGTCTGGAAAATATCGATGCCAATCCAATCCTCTTTTCAACGGAACCTGATAATACCGCGCTGCAGGAAAATTTGCAAAAGGGAAATATGAATGTTATCTATAGAGACGGTGATATTGCCATCATTAAAGATGGCTGGGAAACAATAGTTGCCAGTGCATCCGAGGTTCCTATAACTTTTGACGGCAGAGCATTATTCAATATCGAAAATGCGCTGGCAGCCGTGGCAGCAGCTTCAGCCCTGGGCTTAAATGAAAAACAGATCAGGGCCGGCCTCGTCAGCTTCAGTGCCTCTTTAGGACAATCGCCAGGCAGAATGAATATTATCGAAATTGACAATTTCAAAGTTGTCATAGATTATGGCCACAATATTGGTGCGATAGAAGCCACCGGAAACTTTATAAACACCCTGGCTCCGGGGAGAAAGATCCGGATGGCATCGGGAACTGGCAATCGCAGAGATGAAGATATTATTGAATATGGTTTTACTCTGGCACGGCATTACGACCATATAATAATCTGTGATCCGGATCCCAGAGATAGAAAGCCAGGGGAAACAGCGGAATTGGTCCGGCGCGGCCTGATAAAAGGGGGCTTCAAAGAGGAAATGATAACTTTAATCCTCAATGAAAAAGAGGCCACCCAAGCTGCTCTAAATATGGGCGATGAAGATGATGTTGTTGTTTTACAGGCAGATAATATTGAACAGGTCGTAAAAGATGTTCAGGCATTCGCCAGTAAAAACCCGTAGATTAAATTTTTTTACAAAACACCGAAAAGACCACTATTTCAACCATTATAATATTTCAATAAATTATTGTTCTTCTCCACATCAGTTGTTGGAGGAAGCTATGAGGCTCCGCTCACAATGAACTTTTTC
>CAZVZM010000112.1:0-4226 GCA_964630835.1 uncultured Halanaerobiaceae bacterium | reverse complement strand
CTTCCGACTGGCGGAAGATAACGGCCATCAGCACCCCTATCACCAGGGCAAATACAACAGCTCCTATCACACGGGCCAGACCAAGCTGCCAGCCCAGGACTCTGGCCGTGAGTATTATGGCCAGAACGTTAATAGCAGGCCCTGAGTAGAGAAAAGCAGTGGCAGGTCCGATGCCGGCCCCGGTCTTGTAGATGCTGGCAAAAAGAGGCAGCACAGTGCAGGAGCAGACTGCCAGAATAGCTCCCGAGACCGAAGCCACCGAATAGGATATTATTTTATTAGCTTCGGCTCCAAAATATTTTATTATGGCCTGCTGGGAGAGAAATTCAGCTATGGCCCCCGCCACGAAGAAAGCAGGTATCAAGCATAACAGCACATGTTCGCGGGCATAGTACTGCAGCATCAAAAAGGCCTCATTGATGGCTTCCTGTATAGAACCGCTGTCAAAAGGTATAAAATACACAGCTGCAAATGTTATTATGAACAGAGTAATCTTTCTGCTGCGGCTCATGTATTGTCTCCTCCACTTCTGAAATATATCTCAGACCAGGTCAAGACTGTCCCTCTTTTTTTTATAATCCTCCTGCAGCACCTGATCGAGACAGTCGAAAAAATTAACTGTACAGGGAACCCTAAGTGCATAGTAATTTTTTAGTCCCTGACTTTTACGCTCCAGGATGCCGGCCTGGCGTAAAATTTTGAGATGTTTGGAAATGCTGGATTGACTTGCATCCAGACAGTCGGTAAATTCATATACACACATCTCACCTTCTTCGGCCAGGAGATCTATTATCTTCAGGCGCAGAGGATGAGAAAAAGCACTGGCCACCTCTGCTCTGGCTTCGTAGAGCTCACTGTTATCGATGGTTTTCACCCCTCTTTTTAATTGCCCTTTTTACTGCGGCAGATCAAACCCTTTTTATTTCAAATACTCTCATTTTATAGTATCGAATAAGCCCCTTTCTTAATAACTATATTATAATATGGGAATATAGTTGTCAAATTTGTTTTAAGCACAAGAAAAATATTTTTCTTAACTTAGAGCTTTATATTGCCACCGGTGAAGAGGTGTCTGAGGTAAAGTGTAAATCGGAGCTATCCGGAAATATTGATAAATCCAATAAAAAACTCAATCGTCGGGAAATATTCTCCAATCTGGTGCAAAAAAGTGAAGAAGTTATAACAGATATTACCAAAATGGGCAAAGAAGAACTACGAAAAAAATTTTTGGGGGCCCAAAATAGCGAAGAATTTATTTCTCCCCAGGAACTGCTGCAGTTAGTTTGCGGAATATCTGCTGAAAATAAAACTCTGAAAACCAATGAAAATGTTGTAATTTTCTCGGCTCCAAAGCTGGAAGAAAATCGCTGTACTTACTGTCTCCGCTGTGAAAAATTATGTCCTACAGGTGCTATAAAGTTTAAGCAAACAAGCCTGGAGTTTTTCCCGGGCAGATGTGCCGGCTGTCGTATTTGTGTCAGCAGCTGCCCACAGGACGCTGTAAAATTTGAGCAAGGTCTTAGTTATAGTGAATTTACCAGCACTAAAATATCACTTAAACATAATTTTTGCCTGGAAAAATGTCCTAATTGTGGAGCTTTATTTAATGCCAAAAGCGGCACAAATAAGTGTTATTTTTGTTATCCCCCCTCTTCTATCTTTCGGCCAGATTTAATTCAAAGCTGAAAGTAGACCCCTCTCCCGGTCTGCTTTCCACCCTCGGATAGGTCTCATGTCCACGCAAAATATGCTTGACAATGGCCAGACCCAGTCCGGTACCGCCTTCTTTGCGGGAGCGAGCTCTATCCACCCTGTAAAATCTCTCAAATATTCTCTCCTGCTCTCCTCTGCTGATACCCAGGCCGCTATCTTCCACTTCAATGCGTACTACATTTTCCTCGCTTTTTTCTGCTCTTATAATGACCCTGCCCCCGGAAGGAGTGTATTTAATAGCGTTTTCCACCAGATTAAAAACTGCCTGTTCTATCTGAGCCTCGACCATTAATACAGGCGGAAGTTCGGAGGGATAATCGGGAATAAGTTCTATCTCTTTTTCGGCTGCTTTTTCCTGCAGGCGCTGAAATACCCTGTCGTGGACAGCCACTATATTGCCAGGGGAAATTTCCGCTTTTTTTCCTTCCAGCCGGGATAACTGCAGCAGATCCTCAACCAGTTCCGACATATGATCTGTCTCCTGTCTAATGATGTTGAGAAATCTGTCCCTGGTTTCAGCATCTGGATCACTTTCCAGCAAAGTATCCAGGTACCCCTTGAGAGAGGTGAGGGGGGTTTTAAGTTCATGAGAGACGTTGGCCACAAATTCCTGGCGCACTTTTTCCAGTTCTTTCAGCTCGGTAATATCGGTGAGGGATATTATCCCGCCGGGACTTCCCTTTTTTTCTTCATTCATGCTGCAGTAATTGAGCCGCAAAATCTTCTCCCGGGGAGTTTGAACTGTTATTTCCACTTCCTGACTGGAGTCAGCCCGGGGAAAATCATCCAGCATATGCAGGAATTCGTGATGCCTGATAACTTTTGATATTTTCTGGCCTGCAATCTCCTCATCTTCAGGTATATCAAGCTTCTTTCGGGCCGCGCTGTTAATCATCATGACCCTTTTATTTTCATCGAAGGCTATGATCCCGTCGCCAACACTGGAAAGAATGGCCTCACGTTTATTATTTTCAGCGGTCAGTTCTTCGATCTTTTCCTCAAGATTATCCGCCATCCTGTTAAAACTTCTTTTCAGCACTTTAAGCTCACGGCTGGTGGCCTCCATCTGCAGCTGCTGGCTGTAATCACCCCTGCTTATATTTCTGGCCATTCTGCTCATTCTGGCAAAAGGAGAGGTGAGTCTTCCGGCCAGCCAGAAAACAATTCCTGTCATCACGGCCAGAATGATGACCATAAAAATTAAAAAATTTTGTCTATGCCTGCTTAAAATTTCATTTATTGCAGTAAGGGGACGGGCAACACGCACAAATCCCACCAGCTCATCACCTTCACTCAGAGGGAGGGCCAGATAAAAATACTCCTGCTGGAGTGTATCACTGTATCTGCTCGCCTGTCCCGGTTCTCCCTGCGGACTGTTGATAGCCCGAAGAATTTCCGGTCTATCATCATGCGGATCCATATCTTTAGCGGCATTATGGCTGTCGGCAATAACCCGCCCATCAGCTGCTATCAGTGTAAACCGCCTGCCAGTTTTTTCTCCCAGCTCGGCCAGCTCTTCCTCCCATAGAGGACTGACACCTGAGGAAAAATCTATCTCGTTTAGAGCCAGCCCCCGGGCTTCACTGGCAAGATTTTCGCTCAGCTGTTCCAGATAAAATTCTCTCTGACTGCGCTGATAATATATAAAAATGGCTGATACAATGAGCAGCTGCACCAGGAGAAATATGATCAGCATCTGCAGTTTAAAGCTAAAATCACTCCAGCTCTTCAAATTTATAACCCACCCCTCTAACTGTAGTTATGAAATCAGCAGGTATCTTGGAACGCAATCTACGGATATGAACATCCACGGTCCTCGTGTCACCAAAATAGTCATATCCCCAGATTTTATTCAACAATTTATCTCTTGTCATCACTTGATTGGGATTGGCCATCAATATTTTGAGCAGCTCAAATTCTTTGGGAGTGAGATCAATCCTCCTATCTTCAAACTCAACCTGATAGCTTTCAGAATCCAGCTTCAGAGGCCCGGAAACGATAACGCCGCTCCGGGCTGAATCATCCGCAGAAATATCCTTATCATAAACACGCCTGAGAACGGCTCTGACCCGGGCTATCAGCTCGCGCGTGCCGAATGGTTTAGTTATATAATCATCAGCACCCAGTTCCAGCCCCACAACTTTGTCAGTCTCCTCGTCGCGGGCTGTCAGCATGATAATGGGAATCTGCTGAAAGCGCTCGGAGTTTTTAAGCCTGCGGCAAAGAGTAAAACCATCAATTTCAGGCAGCATCAAATCCAGTATAATGAGATCAACACTGTTTTCTTCTATTATCTTTTCAGCTTCTCGTCCATCAGCTGCCTTCAACATCTCGTAACCTTCCTGGCCCAAATTATAGCTGATGAGCTCCCTGATATTTTCTTCATCATCCACCACAAGAATTTTGCGGGCCATGGTCGCCCTCCCTTTTCATGAGATTAATTCATTATTATTTATTTATATACTGGTTATATTATACAACAGATTAACGTAATAATTCCAATCAATAATTCG
>CAZVZM010000111.1:0-4270 GCA_964630835.1 uncultured Halanaerobiaceae bacterium | reverse complement strand
GGGCAGTGTATCTTTTTCGCACATGCCTGGAAATCTCGCTGTCACAGTTTGGCAATATCTCGCTCTTCTGCTCCACGATAAAAACTTTAGTGCCCATGTTTTCATATAATGTGGCGAACTCACAACCTTCTACATCTCCACCGACTATAACAATACTGTCCAGATCCAGCCATTCTCCGGTCATGATATTTTCATATGTTATTATCCTCTCTCCCTCATCCAGAGAAAGGTCCAGAGGAGACACAGGCCTGCTGCCGGAGGCCAGGACAATATTTCCCCCCCGCAATTTTCTATCAACTCCCCCTTCCTCTCTGACTTTCACTTCATCTGGGGCAGTTATCTTTGCAGCGCCGGCAATTATATCAACTCCTGCCTCCTTCAAATCCTGCTTCCAGGCTTCAGACGCCTGATTGCTGCGCTCTTCTATTAAATCATTCAGTTGAAAAAAATTGTGAAGGGAATCCTCCCCGAGCGCTTCTAGTATAACCTTGGAAATAAAATAGCCGCTTTCGACGGCCGTGCCACCGGGAACATTCTTCTCAATGAGAGAAACCGAAAAATCATTTCTGCCCAGCATCCCCGCACAGGCTCTTCCGGCGGGACCACCTCCTACGATTATAGCATCGCAATCCACTTATTATCGCCTCCCTGGTTTTAATATTCTATTTTGAGAGTGACAATCCTTGTTCAAGTCAGGAACAATGCTGATCATAATAGTTAATAATAATGGTTTTTCTCCACATCAGTTGTTGGAGGAAGCTATGAGGCTCCGCTCACAATGAAATTTTTCCTCTGCTTCAGTTTAGTTTTCGGCCATGGACCCGACCCGGGCTTCGAAAAATTTCGAGTATCACTTCGCCTCATAGCTTTCTATAAATTCTGTTAAAATTCCCTTTATTCATATACTGGTGTTTGTTCTGCACTAATTGTAAGTGTATATTAATTCTTATATTAATTTTGTCAACTTAACAAAAAAAACAGGGGCTCTCGCCCCGTGAGTTATAGCGCTTTTAATCATAGCTAAAATCATAATGTATTTGCTCCAGGTTTATCTGGACTGTTTTAATAAAGTTTGCAATCCCCACTTTCAAAAAAGTTCCGGTGATAATAAAATTATTCCAATAACCCAAATGCATTTCTACTATTTTATTCAATTGTTACCTTCAATTTGTTTTCGATATTTTTAAGATATAAATCTTAGCCGCTCAAATAAAATCGAAAGAACAAAACTGACTCCTACCATGCAGGCTGCCTCGGTTCAGGTCCCAATGCTCTTTTGATATATTCCCCTGCATCTCGAATTTCTCCTGTGGCAATAACATCTTCTATCGTTGCCCAAAGAGAAAGCCCCAATCCTGCCATAGATAAAGCCAGGCCAACTTCAGGAGATGCAATCGATACAAATGTCCCAGCAATATAAGCTCCGTATGCTCCCATAGAGAGCCAAAATGCACGTCTCATTCTGTTGCCAGCACTTTCTAGTTTATCTCCACCTTCATGAAGCGTGTGAACATCAATTTGATTTTCCTCATCAATTTCTATTACTTCGGGAGCTGCCATAGCCTGAGGGGCTGCCACCAAAACCATAACCACCATTATAATTAAAATTAAACTTATCTTATTTTGCATGTATTTCTCCTCCTTATTATGTAGGTTTAATAAATTAGAATGTAAATTTACCCTGCAGCTGCTTTATCTTTGTTGCTTTTACTTTAGCCCTGTACTATAATTCAATATTCTGGCATTTTTTCCTTCAAAAAATTAAACATGACTATTTTTTTGGTTCTTCAAAATGAATGTATGATGTTTCAGGAATATTTTTTTCGTTGAACAATTGATTTATATCTGGTATAATACTTTTGTGGTTAGCTCCTGGTAAGTAACTTCAAATGATTTAATTTCTAAAGCTGAATAATTTAAATAATCTCATATATTTGTGGGAATATGGCCCACAAGTCTCTACCAGGTAGCCGTAAACTACCTGTCTATGAGAGAAAGAGTATCTAGGGTTCCCGCATCTTTTCTATACTTAATTATGCATAATTGCATTACGGATGAGAACAGGTCGCGGGTCCGAGCGATACTATAAACACCGCAGGGATAAAAGCCCAGACGGGTAGGTTCCTCTCGTAGCTGGAGGATTCTACCTGTCCGGGCTTTTTTATTTCTTCAAATAAGGATATCTCTATCTGTCAAATTTTTATCGAAGCCGGAAAAATTCATTCTAAATAATGGCCACCTGGCCGGAATGGTAGCTGCAATTACAGAACTACAGAAGTCGAAAGGAGTGAAATAATGAAAAAAGATATTTATTCCAGCTTAAATCCTCTCGACCACAGATACGCATCCAGAGAAGGAATAAAAGAACTTGAAAAATATCTCTCTGAAAATGCAAAGATTGAATATCAACTAAAGGTGGAAACCGCTCTGGTTCGGGGGCTGGCTGAGCGGGGCATATGTGACTCTTCTGTTCCGCAGGAGATTAAATCGGCAGCAAAGGAGATTGATGCTGAGGAAGTTTATAAAGAGGAGAAAAAAACAAAACATAATATCAGGGCACTGGCTAACTGTCTGCAGAGGCGGGTGAGCAAAGAAGCCCGGCCCTATATTCATTTAACTGCCACATCCAGTGATATAATCGACACCGCCAATGCTCTGAGATTTAAGGAGGCTTCCAGAGAAGTTATCCAGCCCGCCTTGCTTGGACTTGAAAAGGTCCTTATAAATCTGGCTCTGGAAGAAAAGGAAACTCTCCAGACAGGTCGAACTCACGGACAGCATGCCGTTCCCATAACCTTCGGATTTGCCCTCAGCGAGTACATCAGCAGAATTGGAGGCAGGCTGCTGGCGCTGGAAGATGTTACTGAAAACCTAAGAGGGCAGCTCTCGGGAGCGGTGGGAGCCTATAATGCTATGAGCCTTATCATTGATGACCCATTTGAATTTGAAAAGCAGGTTTTAAAAATCCTGGATCTCAAACAGGCCACTCATTCAACTCAGATCGTGGAACCAGAATTCATCCTCGATTTTATGCACAGCATAATTTCCTGTTTCGGAGTTCTGGCCAATTTAAGTGACGACATGCGCCATCTGCAGCGCACCGAAATTGCTGAGGTGGGCGAATACTTTGCCGGAGACCAGGTGGGATCTTCCACAATGCCTCACAAACAAAATCCCATTAACTACGAAAATGTTAAAAGCATGTGGAAAGAATTTTCCGCCCGGATGGGAACGCGCTATCATGATCAAATTTCCGAACATCAAAGAGATCTGACCAATTCCGCTTCCTCGAGATTTCTGCCTGATATTCTGGCCGGATTTCACATTTCAACAAAAAGACTAAAAGGTGTGCTGGAAAAATGCGCCATACTGGAGGAAAACATGCGCAGCAATTTTGAAATTCACGAAGACCTGGCAGGAGCGGAGCCGCTATATATACTTCTTGCTTTCTATGGCCATCCTGATGCTCATGAAGCAGTGCGACAGATCAGCTTAAAAGCCCGGGAAAAGGATAAAAGACTGAGCGATCTTATGAAAGAAAGAGACGATGTCAAAGAGTATTGGCAGCAGTTTGCTCCCGAGCAGAAAAACATGGTGAAAAATCCCGCGCGTTATAAAGGAAAAGCTGTGGAAAAGACCGAAAAAGTGGCAAATCACTGGAAGAACCGCCTTAATCTTTAAGAAGCATTTAAACCATTCCAATATTTCTATAGTTCTTCTCTGTTTATATCACCAGTGAAGCCTGAATCTCTTTCGGGCTGAAAAACACGGTATTGACAGCCATTTTATTGACCCTGATAAATATTCTTCCCGCAAACAATTTGATAGAAAAATGGCAGATTTGCTGGCTTCTTACAGCACAGATCTGGTCGCCCTTGCAGGTTTTATACGCCGGTTATCTTCAACCTTTATAGAAAGATTTCCCGAGAGGATCATGAATATTCATCCTTCACTGCTTCCGGCTTTCAAAGGCCTTAATGCCCAAAAGCAGGCTCTTGATCGCGGTGTGAAAATCACCGGCTGCACGGTTCATTTTGTAACCGAAAAGCTGGATGATGGGCCTATAATCCTGCAGGCTCCTGTAGCTGTCAGAGAAGATGATAATGTGAGCGAACTTTCCAGGCGCATACGCCGCCAGGAACACAAAATTTATCCGCAGGCTATAGAGCTTTTCGCCCGGGATTGCCTGGAGATCAGGGAGGGAATAGTCCATATTAAAAACCATTGCCAAAAAATTTTTTTGACAGGGGCAAGAAAGTTTGTTATGATT
>CAZVZM010000110.1:0-4540 GCA_964630835.1 uncultured Halanaerobiaceae bacterium | reverse complement strand
CTGCCGCTGCCGCTTTTTCTTCCATCTTCAGCTGTATCTTTTCTTTCAGCTCAGAAGCCGCCCGCCGGGTGAAGGTGATGGCCGCTATCTCCCCGGGTTCAAATCGGCCCGAAGCCACCAGGGCCACAAATCTATTCACCAGACTCGTGGTCTTGCCCGAACCTGCACCCGCCTCCACCAGAAAGTTTTCTTCAAGATCCTCTTCGATGCGGCTGCGCTCACATTCATCTATTAGATTTAGTTTCTCATTCATAGCGCTCAAGCCCCCTCAGAAGCTCAATGCCCTCATGGTCACTATCCTGCCATATCTTATTCATATCATCGTATCTTTCCCGCTCGCAGATTTTCTCATTAAAATCACATATATTGCAGAAGGAATAGTCTCTATCATTGCGGGCGGGTGGGAAGGCCCCCTGTGCCATAGCTTCAAACAGTATCTCCAGTATTCCCTTCACATTTTTTCTCCCCTCGGAGCCCCGCATATATCTCTGACCCTCTCCTTTGCGGCTGGCAAAGACATAGCCTGACTTTTCCACCCGTATATCATCCCGGGCCAGATCCTCTAAGGCCAGGGCGTAAAGGGCATGCTGCAGCTGCCTGCCATTTTTGAAATAATCGCCGCCGCTGTATGAGTAGGTGCTGCCGGTTTTGTAATCGATAACTTCGTATTCTCCCTCCGCCAGGCGGTCAACGCGATCTATTATGCCGCTGAATTCGATCTCGGCGCCCGAGGGAAGCTCAATCCGGGCTGCCCCGCCGCGAAAGTCTGGATCCGCTCTGCGGCCCCGGCCGAAATAGAATTCAAACAGGAGAGGTTCCCGCCTTTGGCTGTGCTCCTCCTCGCTGGCCAGGAAAAAACGACAGGAATCGATGATCTCCCTCATCTCCTGTTCGTAGACCATCTCGGAGGGAGGAGGGGTTTCTTTGCGGTACTCTTCTGCCTCCAGGCGGGCAATCTCCTGCAGAAGCTCATCATGGCTTTCCCGATCCGGCTTTTCACCGCGCCGGGTTATCTCCCGGTAAAATTTTTCGTAAATGCTGTGCAGCAGAGAACCCCTTTCCATCGCATCCAGCCACTCCAGGGGCTCCCTTTTTAGATCCTCCGGCTCCTCTATTTTTAAGACGTTCTGCAGGAAATAGTTGAAGGGACAGGTGGCCATGCGCTCAAGTTTGCTGGAGGAGACTGTTTCATCGTTTTTCCCGGGATCGACCTCCTCCGGGTCGACGGAGACATTACCGCAGTAGGGATTGAAGCTATCATCCCAGCGGCGCTCAAAGGCTTTTAAACCCCGGCTTAAGCCCGGGAAAAGCTCCGCTGCCAGCCCGAGAAAATCTTCAATTCCCTTTTCTTTATGCCCCAGCTTAAGCCACAGGCTGTTTTCGGTGAGCAGCTTTTCATCGCTATCCGGCACAAACTCCTCCACTAAATCCAGGGACTCCTTTAAATCTCTGTAATCCCGGTCGGGATCACCGGATTTAAGCCTGTGCACCTGCAAAAAGGCGGGGGCAGGAGCTATCTCGCTGCACTCGGTGGTATCAAAGCAGGAATAACTGAGATTTATCTCGCCTTCGAGCGATGCCAGGCCCTGAGCAAGATGGTAAATCTTAAGCCTTCCCCGATCTGCTTTCAGCTCAAGCCCGCCCAGCTCTTCCCTCTCGTCATCCAGGAGGATGGGGTCCTCTCTCCGGGGCCCGGGAAAGCTTTCCGCATCCAGCCCCACCAGAAAATTATGGGGGCGGTCAAGCCAGCGGGCCTCGCGGTATGAACATACATGCAGGTGCCCGGGCCGGGGAAAAGATTTTCCCACTCTGCTGCCATCGATCAGATCCTCGAGCCTGCTTAAAGCTCTGTCTAAATCCTCCTGCTGCTGATAGTGTTCGGCCATAAGTTTAAGCCTATCAGATATATAGTTCCGGGCTTCCTCATCGTAGCTTCTCTGCCGGGGATCCTCGGAGGTAAGGGCAGCAATATTCTCCAGGACCTGACTTAACCCTCCGGCCAGCTCTCCTGTGTTCACCGCGTTTTCCTCACCGCTTTCGGGAAGCCAGGAAAATAGCTTATGTATCAAATCCTGCGCTGCTTTTGCTGCCCTGGATGAAGTATTTTCTCCCCCGCCGGCTTGAGATTTCACCTCTTCGGCCAGAAGTTTTTCGTACCTCTCCCGGCGCCAGCCTATTTTAAGCCGGCGCATGACTTCAGCTGCCTCCTTATGTCCCGGGGGTTTTAGCTCTTCGGGATCGATCAACTTCCCGTGAAGAGCCCTGTATAAATACTTTACGCTGTAATCGCTGGCAATCCAGTCCAGGAGTTTAAAATAGAGTTTGCCCGGGCGCGTATTCTTTATGCTGATGCCATCCCCGAAGGTTATCGGCAGATCCAGCTTTCCGGCCAGATCAAAGCATAGTTGACTGTAGGGCTCCCGGGTGGTATAGAAAATGGCTGTCCTGTCCAGGGGGATCTCCTTTTCCTTAATCCGGCGGAAAATACTCCTTATCTCGTTGCTTTTTCCATATGCCCTTCGCAGGTGCAATTTATCCTGTCTCTGTTCTCTCAGGATTTTAGCCTCATCATCTTTCCCTTCATTCTCCAGCCCCTCTTCCTTCTCTGTCAGCTCTTCCGGGGCAAAGAGATAGCTGAAGGGGCTTTCTTTTTCTTTTGCTTCTTCCTCCGCTAATCCCTCACTTTCAGAAGGAGAGGGAGCTTCCATCTTTAATCCTTCTCCCCCTGCATTCTCCCGGCGATAGTGGGCTGAAGTTTTGTAGTATGCCGGAGTTTTCAGGTTATATATATTAGGAGTGGGGAGAGAAATAATGCTGCTTTCCGGCTCCTCTCCCAGGCACTCGAGGAAATCCTCCTCCAGGGGGGAAAGCTCCAGACTGTCGGGAAGCATAAAGATCTGCGAGTCCTGTTTTTCTTTTTCTGGCTTTTTCCCGCCCGTTTTTTCTTCCAGGTAAAGCTTAATGGCTGCAGCCCTGTCGGCATAGCCGCTGGCAGATAGCCTCTCTTCAAAGCGTTTAATGATCCGGGCTACATCTCGACCTTTAGCCGGCTGCACAAATTTATCATCCCGGCTCATCAATTCATCCGCACCCAGTCCGGCCAGCCTCATCTCCAGGATGGTGGTGGCCGTAACATCCAGCACTCCGGAGGTAAGTTCCAGATCGGAGAGGTATTCCAGTCTGCCTTCCTCCCGCAGCTCCCGGAAGATATCGAGCAATACAGTGCGGATGCGGCTATCAGTTATCAGCTCCCTTCCAGCATCATGCAGGGTTTCCGCTGCTTTTGAGCTTAAAAGACCTGTGATGGTCTCCAGCTCCAGGTCAAGCAGGGGAATACCCCGCTTCGCCGCCGCCTGCTGCACCATGAGCCCGGCCGAATAGGAGGGCATGATAAGGTATTTTTTCGCCAGTAACTTTTGCTGGCATATTTTTGAAAGCTTTAGATAAAATCTCTGCATAAATTAATAACCTTCCCTTTTAAATTATTATTTCTTCTGAGAAAACAGGGCCACTTCTTTACTTATCATCATTTTTATTTAAGCCAGAGTCTCCATCACTTTTCCAGCTATTAATCTTGTAATTCTACCAGCTGTCTGGCATCATCTAATGATTCTATTTCATCTGAAGAAGAAATTTTTCCGTGCAATATAGCATCAAGCATAAATTTACCTCCTGAAACTTGATATAGTTCAAATTTTCAATTAAATATTTGTCCGCTTGAGCTTTTAACAGAGTACTAAATACCATAATATTTTTTGTTCCCCTTTTTAAAGAATAATTCTTGATTAAGGCAAACAATTCCTTGATAATTTTCAGAATCGGTAGAAAATAGATTTTAAGAGGTTATCTCCACAAAACCGCATTTTAAAATTCCCTATTAAACAATCTGAAGAAATACTATTACTTATCTCTTCAATTGCTGGGGTTTTTGTAGATAATTTTCATATCAGGTTTTTCTGTGCAGTAATAATGCACCCACACATATGCGTGTTCAAATAAGGCCACGGTTAAGGCCGCTTGAGACCCTAAAATATATGCTATTGCCCAGAGCAGGAGCGGGGCAAAAGTGTACATTGCATTTCCACACCATTGAAAAGCTCCCTCATTCACCAGTGGCATTTCTCTGTAACGTTTCCGGAAATGATCTCCCCCCATTCCCCTGACAAAACCGAAGTATTTATAAATCGACCAGATGGTATAGACTACAGGTATTAATAATATTACTCCTAAAAAAGCAGCTAACACCTCGGGAAGTAAGAGGGTGTTTTGAGTCGACTTTGCCAGTCCTATAACTAGAATTGGACGAGCAATTAGTAAGGGGAAAAATACTAACCCCCATATTAACATATCGGCACTGCCAAATAATCTGGAGAGAGCTGCCCAGCCAAGCTGCAGGCGAAAGCCAATCCAGCCCAAAACCTGATGCAAAACTGCCATTCCCACAGCGAGCCAGAACCATCTGGTAGCCGGAACACTCAACCAGGAGCCATTTTCCAGCACAGGAGCCGCCAGACTCCAGGTTGTGGGAATTAAAATTAAT
>CAZVZM010000109.1:0-4696 GCA_964630835.1 uncultured Halanaerobiaceae bacterium | reverse complement strand
TAATTCCCAGTACGCTCCCTGAAGCTTCTTTGTTACTTCTCCCGGTGTGCCATCAGCAACGGTCTGTTCATCCACTTTTATAATAGGCATAACATCCGTGGTCGTCCCGGTCATAAATATCTCGTCTGCTTCCAGCAGGCGGTCAACAGTGATACTCTCCTCTTTTACTGCAAGATCATTTTTGTCGGCCAGTTCAATGACAGTGCGCCGGGTAATACCGTTGAGTATATAATTGGTGGCTGGAGGCGTGATAAGGCAGCCATCTTCAACTATGAAAAGATTGGAGAGGCTGCCCTCCATGGCGAAACCATCCCGCAGGAAAATCACCTCATAGGCATCTGCCTCTTCCGCTGCCTTTTTAGCCCTGGCATTGGGAAGAAGCTGAAGTGATTTTACATGACACATCGACCATCGCCTGTCGGGATATGTTATTACTCTCACACCTTCCTCAAAATATTCCCGGGGATGAGGAGAGATCTCTGTGGCCTTCATTAAAATCTGCGGTTCGATATCATCGGGATAGGCATGACCCCTGGAGCTGACTCCCCTAGTAACCTGAACATAAAGTTTATAATCCCCTTCCTCTGACAGGCAGGATACCTCCTCCAGATAATTATAAGCCTCATCGATAAACCATTCACGGGAGGGAACATTCATATCTATGGCTTCGGCTGAGCTAACAAGCCTCTGCATGTGAGCTTCCAGTTTGAAAGGAGTACCCTGCCATAAAACAATCACTTCGTAAACACCGTCTCCAAATTGATAACCTCTATCCTCCATATCAACCCTGGCCCGATCGCGCTCTATTAGCTCCCCATTGAAATACACTTTATCCACCATTTGTAATATCCTCCTGAAAAAAGCAGGGTTTTTTGTCAGACGGTAAATTTCGTTTAAGATCATTCTCATAATTCGGAGTTAGGTCCGGAATATCAGCCGAAAATAGACAGCATAACACCGGCAGCAACAGCAGAACCAATCACTCCAGCAACGTTAGGTCCCATTGCATGCATCAGGAGAAAGTTTGATGAATTTTCCTCATGGCCTACTTTCTGAACCACCCGGGCGGCCATCGGCACGGCCGAAACTCCAGCCGCTCCAATCATAGGGTTAATTTTATTATCGCTGAATCTGTTCATGATCTTGCCCAAAATTAACCCTGTGGCAGTGCCAAAGGAAAAGGCCACAACTCCAAGCAGCAAAATCTGCAGCGTATCAGCCTGAAGAAATCTATCGGCAGTAGCGCTGGCTCCAACAGCCACGCCTAAAAAGATAGTCACGGCATTTACGAGGGCATTTTCTGCAACCTCACTCAACCTGTCAACGACTCCGGCCTCCCTGAAAAGATTGCCCAGCATCAGCATACCCACAAGAGGAGCAGAGTCGGGCACCAAAAATACCACTACCAGAGCTACGGCTATGGGAAATATTATTCTCTCTTTTTGTGAGACAGGCCTCAGCTGCTCCATCTCAATTTTTCTCTCTTCGGCACTGGTTAAAAGTTTTATGATGGGGGGTTGGATGATGGGAACCAGCGCCATATAGGCATAGGCTGCAATGGCTATAGCCCCCAGATACTCTGGCGCCAGCAATGATGAAATATAGATGGCAGTGGGGCCGTCAGCTCCACCGATAATACCAATTGAAGCTGATTCAGCTCCGGTAAAGCCCAATAATATGGCTCCAATAAAGGTTAAAAAGATGCCAAATTGAGCGGCCGCCCCCAGCAGTGCGCTTTTGGGGTTGGCCAGCAGAGGGCCAAAATCGGTCATCGCTCCCACCCCAAGAAATATCAGGGGCGGAAAAATCCCCAGAGCATTACCCATGTAAAAATACTGAAATAGACCGGCGGGCTGGTCTCCCACCGCTTCCTCCATTAAACCGGTCATGGGCAGATTGACAAGCATCATCCCGAATCCAATGGGTATCAAAAGCAGCGGTTCATATTTTTTGGCAATCCCCAGATATATCAAAATCAGGGATATAGAAATCATTATCAGCTCTCTTAATCCAATCCAATAAATACCTGACTGCGCTATAAAATCCCGGAAAGCATCCAGCAAAGTTTTTTACCTCCCATGCATTTTCTGTTTAGACTAACTACTCTATCGACATAATATGATCGCCTGCATCCACTGATTCTTCATCGGACACAGCAATATTTTTTACGGTACCTCCCCTGGGAGCATAGACCTCATTTTCCATCTTCATGGCTTCAAGAACCATTATCAGATCTCCCTGGCTAACTTTATCACCTTCAGAAACTTTAAGCTCAAGCACTTTGCCAGCCATAGGAGCCTCCACGCTTCCATCACCTTTGGCATCTGAAGCCTCTTCTTCGGAAGTTTTTTCGGAAGACTTATCGGGAGAAGAGGCAGTGCTGGTTTTACTACCGCCGGAGGAAGCATCAACACGCTCTGTCTTCTGTCTCGAAGGAGTATTTTCCTTCTTTTTCACTTCTGTTTTGCCAGCAGAGCTCGATGTCCGGCCGGACTCTTCATCCTCTGAAATCTCCTCCACCTCTACATCGTAAGTTTCGCCTTCAACTGTCACTTTGAATTTTCTTTTCATCAGATTCATTTTACCTCCCTGTTACCATTTCTTAAGTCATGAGCCTCTTCTTCTGATTTGATCTCCCTCATCCACGGTGAAATTTGTCGCGATTTTTTTTGCACCCTTATAATGCGAAATTTTCCCGCTTTCTCACGATAGTATGACTGAAGTGAAGCTGTTATAGCAGCAAGTATCTTCGGGTCCAGATCCTCTTCTTTTTCGCGGTCATGATCTTCAACTTTCTGCACACTTTTTTTAGCTCCTGCTCCTGCAGACTGGCTGTCGTCTTCTGGAGTCTTATCTGCAGCAAATTTTTCGATTGCCTTTACTGTAAGAAGCAGAATAAGAAGAATAGTAAATACTATAAACATACCCAGTATGGCCACCTGACCGCCTGCATATAGCTGCTCTAAGGTGCTCATCTCGGCCAGTGTTTCGGCGTCCTGTATTAGCTCCAAAGGTGACATCGATCTCACTCCTCTCCGTTTGTGCGGTGAAGCATAAAAGATATAGCGGGATCCCTGTTATCAGTTTCAGAGGAAAAATTTCATGTGAAAAAAGCCTGCTTCTTTCAGGATAAATTAAGCCAGTTTTGACAAATCTATTTAAAAACCCAATACAGAAAAAACAGATACATTTCCGGCTTTTATACGGGAAAATTACCGTGCTTTCGGGACGGCAGCTCCTGGCGTTTTTCTCTTATAGCTTCCAGGGATCTTATCAGCTGTGGCCTTGTCTCCTCCGGCAGGATTACATCATCAACATAACCCAGAGAAGCAGCCTGATAGGGATTGGCAAAGTTTTCCCTGTATTCATCTATCTTATCCTGACGCTTGGCCTCAGTATCCTCGGCATTTTTGATCTCCTTTCGGAAAATAATGTTCGCTGCTCCTCTCGGTCCCATAACGGCAATCTCTGCCGTGGGCCAGGCGAAGACATAATCTCCCCCCAGATGTCCACTGCTCATCGCTATATATGCTCCTCCATAGGCCTTGCGCAAAATAACATTCATCAGGGGAACTGTTGCCTCGCTGTATGCATATAGGAGTTTGGCCCCATGGCGGATTATGCCCCCATGCTCCTGCTCCACTCCCGGAAGATATCCGGGCACATCAGTAAAGGTAATTATGGGGATATTAAAACTGTCGCAAAAGCGCACAAAGCGGGAGGCTTTATCGGAAGAATCAATATCGAGACAGCCGGCTTTGACCTTTGGCTGATTGGCCACTATACCCACGCTGTGACCTCCAAGACGGGCAAATCCTATGACCATATTGGGAGCAAAGTAAGGCTGCACTTCCAGAAAATCTCCCTCATCTACAACAGGCTGAATTACATCCCGAACATCGTAAGACTTTTTAGGCTGATCAGGAACTATGCTGCGAAGCTCTTTTTCTTTCCTGTCCAGAGGATCTCCATTTTCCTCATATGGGGGAAATTCTCTGTGATTATCCGGCAGAAATGAGAGGAGTTTTCTCATTCGCCAGAAGCAGTCCTCTTCGTTTTCGTCGAGAAAATGAGCCACACCGCTGTGCTGATTGTGGGCCATCCCTCCTCCAAGCTCCTCGTGGGAAACTTCTTCTCCAGTCACCGATTTTATCACCTGGGGACCGGTTATGAACATCTTGCTGGTTTTATCAACCATAAAAACAAAATCGGTCAGAGCTGGAGAATAAACTGCCCCACCTGCACAGGGCCCCATAATTGCTGATATCTGAGGCACAACCCCCGAATTTATGGAATTGCGATAAAATATACCTCCATATCCGGAAAGAGAATTTACTCCTTCCTGAATGCGGGCCCCGCCGGAATCATTGAGGCCAATGATGGGAGCACCAGCCTTAGCAGCTTCATCCATAATGCGCCAGATCTTTTTGGCATGCATTTCACCCAGGGACCCACCCATAGCGGTGAAATCCTGGGCAAAAACATACATATTTCGGCCGTCGATTGTTCCCCGCCCGGTAACTACACCTTCACCGGGAACCTCCTTTTCATCCATGCCCAGCTGCTGCGCTCTGTGCTCGACAAACTTTCCTGTCTCCTGAAAGCTGCCCTCATCCAGAAGCTTTTCAATTCTTTCCCGGGCGGTATATTTACCCTTATCATGCTGCTTTTTTATCTTTTCCTCCCCTCCGCCCTT
>CAZVZM010000108.1:0-4835 GCA_964630835.1 uncultured Halanaerobiaceae bacterium | reverse complement strand
TACATTTTATGCAAGTAATATAAATAATTAACCGGAAAGAGGGCGAGTTTTTTCGCTTTAACCAGGCAGCTGTTTTAATCTCCATTATATTTATGCCGGGCTTAATATGCTCCACCAATCTCACTATGAAAAGTATTGGCCGCAAAAACATTTTACGCCCAACGTCATATCTATTTATTGATTTTATTTACAAGTTATTGTAAAGTATATAATTTTTAATAAATTCTCTGAAATAATCAATGTTGCACAACAATGAATACAAATTTTCTTCACCTGCTGGCCCTAACCATAGACCGGAAGGAATCGCTACTTTCCATTAATTCCTCATATCTGCCCTCATCTGCCAGTTCTCCCTCTTCCAGCAGATAGAGCCTGTCACATTTCTCTACTGTCTTTAACCTGTGAGCAATGGTTATCAGGGTCTTAACCCTGGTTATTTTACTTAAAGACTCGATAATCATCTGCTGGGTGTTATTATCCAGAGAATTGGTGGCTTCATCCAGCACTAAAACCTCGGGATCAAAATAAAGGGCCCGGGCTAAACCTATGCGCTGGCGCTGTCCCCCGCTGAAGTTAATTCCCCGCTCACCCAGTATTGTTTCATAGCCTTTATCCAGCTCATTTTCTATATAGGTATCTATACTGGCAATGGCAGCGGCGCTTTTCACTCTTTCTATGTCAATTTTGTCCTCTTCTACTCCGAAGGCGATATTTCTCTTGATGGTATCATCACTGATAAAAATCTCCTGGGGTACATATCCTATCTTCTGCTGCCACTGTTTGACATTGGCAGCTGACAGGGGCTGACCGTCGACTTTCACCTCACCCAGCTGGGGTTTGAGCAGACCTAAAATGATATCCACCAGTGTGGTCTTACCCGCTCCCGTGCGCCCCACAATGCCGATGGATTCACCTTTTGCTATCTCCATATTGATATTGCGCAGGGCGGGTTTGTTTTCCTCCGGATAGTAGAATGTGATATTTTCCAGCTGCAGACTATCGGCAAAGGTAATATCCGGGACATCCTGCCGGTCATCATCAGTTTTATCCGCCGTTTCTTTGTTCATATCTGCTCTATCTGCTGCCTGCACTATTTCTTCATCTTTGCGGCTGAATTCTTCGTGCAGCATATCCAGCACCGCTTTGTTAAACCTGATTTTGGTGGCAGATTTAAATATTTTATTCAAAGCCGGCCGCAGGCGGTAGGCGGCAAAAGCATAAAAACTGAGCAGGGGTATAACACCGTCGATGGCCCCCTGCTGCTGCATAAAAAAAAGTGAAAGCAGTAAGATGCCCCCGAAAATCAGAACCTCTAAAAAGTAGCGGGGTAATTTACCGACTACGCTTTTATAGGCCCTGTTATCGGTCAGCAGGCGCGATTCCTCGCGAAATTTATCGATAAAATACTCTTCCCGGTCATTGATTTTGACATCTTTGATACCGTTAAAGATTTCATTGACATATTTATAGCGGTAGCGGTTGGCCTCCAGCCTTTCATCTCCCTTCTGCTTCAAGCGCCGGCGTATAAATAAATATATTCCCCCGTAGACCCCGCCCATGAGCAGCAGGGCAAAAAAGGAAATAAGGGGATTTACCACCAGCATGGAGATTACAATCAGCAGAGCCACCAGACTGTAGGTGATGAAATTAGCCCCGTACTGCAGCACATATTTGGTCAGCTGTTTGACTTCCTGCAGAATATTTTTGCTGAGGTCGGAGCTGTTGCGCTGGAGAAAAAAGCTGTAGTCGCTGTAGGTATAGCGGCGCAGAAGCCGCATGGACAGATGATGGCTTTTCCTCCAGATAAATTTATGTTTGGCCCAGGTGGCCAGTATAGAGATACCGTTGGAAATAAGGATGATGAAAAACATGGCTATACCGGCAAAATAGAGAAAAGTCAGCGTATCTTCAAACCCCAGCATGTTGTAAGCCCTGCTGAGCAGCTCATTCTCGTGCACCATTTCCGGATTTAACAGCAGGTCCATAAAGGGCAGCACCGAGACTACTCCGATAGTCTGGGCTAAGGCCATGAGGATAATAAGAAATAAAATAATGACCATATATATTTTCTCCCTGCGGTTAAACAGGGAAAGCAGTTTTTTTGCATCTTCTTCTAAGGTTTTCACGGCCTTAAACCCACCTCCTCCCGGTATAAAACATAACGGTAAAATTTTAATGAGCACAAACAATAAAACCCTGCTCCACAATTTTTGCACTATTTAAGGGAAAAAATTTCCTGTGAACAGAACCTTATAGCTTCCTATAGTAAAGTCAAATTAAACAAAACTTAATGTTCAGCACCGCTGTCCTCGCTTCCTTCTACCACCGTTAAGTCCGGCCGGTCCTTGCGTTTTTGCTGCTGTTCACCCTTAGCTTTCTCCGGTCCTGCGGCCCTATCCCTTTCTATATCCTCGCCCCCGGGCACTGCCGTGGGGTCGGGAGAAGCCGAGGGTACTCCAGCCGCACCTTCGCCTGTGGCTGTACCGGGTGCTCCCCCGGTGCCGGCGGCCTGTTCTTCGGCCAGTCCGGCCTGACGGCGGCCTTCCTCGGGCCTGTAGCCGGGCACTAACTCCTGCAGGCCGGCTATAATCTTTTCATCCTGCCCGCTGCTGGCTGCCTGCTGCAGACGGCCCAGAGTATCATCCAAATCCTCCGGCAGGTTTTCCTCCATGGTGCTGATATAGATGCGCTCGTGCTCGGTAGCCCGGTTGCTCTCCATATCGGTCAGCATCTCCTCTACTAACTTCTCACCCGGTCTGAGCCCGGTTATCTGTATCTCGATATCTTCCTCCGGCAGCAGACCGGAAAGCCGGATAAGATCGCGCGCTAAATCTATAATTTTCACCGGTTCTCCCATATCCAGCAGGAAGACCTCGCCACCTTCTCCCTGGGCACCGGCCTGTATGACCAGCTGCACCGCCTCGGGAATGGTCATGAAATACCTTCTGACCTCCCGGTGGGTGACGGTAAGGGGTCCACCTTCTTCTATCTGCTTTTTAAAGATGGGAACCACACTGCCGCAGCTGCCCAGCACATTGCCGAAGCGCACCGCCATAAAGTCGGTGGTGCTGGCTGCATCCAGGTCCTGAATCACCATCTCCGCCGTGCGCTTGCTGGCCCCCATCACATTGGAGGGGTTCACCGCTTTATCGGTAGAAACCAGCACAAAGCGGCCCACATCGTGCTCATCTGCCAGACGGGCGGTAACCCGGGTGCCGAATATATTATTTTTCACCGCCTGAGCGGGATTGTACTCCATTAAGGGTACGTGCTTGTGAGCGGCGGCATGGAAGACAACATCGGGCTGAAAGCGCTGAAATACTTCCTGTAAGCTCTCCTCATCGCGCACACTGGCGATAATGGGGTGTAAATCCACGCCGGGATGATTTTTCTGCATCTCGCGCTGCAGCATATAGGTGGTATTTTCATAGACATCCAGAGCAATGATACGGTTGGGGTTAAACTCGGCTATCTGTCGGCATAATTCTGAGCCGATGGAACCTCCGCCCCCCGTGACCAGCACGGTTCTGCCGGCCAGATAGGAGGATATACTGTCTATATCGAGCTCTACGGGATCGCGGCGCAGGAGGTCTTCCACCTGCACTTCCCGCAGCTGGCTGAGATCGATATCTCCGTTTAACAGCTCGTACATACCGGGCACGGTTTTGATCTGGACGTCCTGCTGGCGGGCCTGCTCGTAAATTTCCTTGATAATACTGCCCGGTGCCGAAGGAATGGCGATAATGACCTCTTCCGCCCCGTACTCTTCTATCAGCTGAGGCAGATCTTCCCGCCGGCCCACTACTTCCACCCCGTGCATCTTGAGATTCTGTTTGTCGGGATTATCATCCACCAGCCCCACCACCTTTTTGTTCAGCTCGGGATGGCGGTTGAGCTCGCGGATAATCATCTCACCGGCATCACCGGCCCCCACCACCAGTACGTGGCTGTCGGGCTTTTTTTTCTGGCTTTTATGTTCCATATAATCGGAGATAAGGCGGAAGCTAAAGCGCATTCCCCCCAGGGCGAAAATGAGCAGAATGGTATTGAGCAGGGGTATACTGCGGGGCAGCATGACCTGCCAGAAATAGCTGTAGGTCATAAACAGCAGGTTGATGATTACCGAGGTTTTCATGAGCGAGAAAAGCTCTCCTATGCTGGCATACTGCCACATGCGGTCATACAGGTTGGAGAGGAAAAACACCGCGGCCCCGATGACGGTCAAAACCGGCAGATACTGCCAGTGAAAATGCTCCAGCCAGGCTGTTTCAAAGCGCAGCAGAAAGCTGGCTATAAGGCAGATATTGAGCAGGATTATATCTACAATCCTGAGATTTTTCCGGTTGTAAATTTTGTCGATATATTCCACCATATTATGTGTACCCTCCGACCCCGTTCACAGCAGAGCTGAGAATATGTTATTATTGAGAATATGTAAGTAAATAGAGCGCGCCTGGAACGCATACAGTGTATCCGGAACGAATACATGATATTAAGGTATATAAGAGAGAATATAAGAGTCCTTCTTATTAATTATATCGAAATTTTAGGCAAAAGACAATAGCATATATGCGAGCCGCTCAATCAATATTTGCATTCGCCAGACGTCATATCTATATATTTAATAAATTTACAATTTTTTGTAATAATACATGTTTATTTTTAGCTTTGTTCATTATATAAACACTTAAAACATTATTCAGTATAATCAGGAAGATTCCTGCCTGAATATTAAAATTAATTTGCAATCAGTTCATTTTTCAGCAGTCAACTCCAGGACCTCTTTTATAAATAACCTGAAATCCTCCAGGTTATTATTCAGTATATCATATATT
>CAZVZM010000107.1:0-4841 GCA_964630835.1 uncultured Halanaerobiaceae bacterium | reverse complement strand
TCTCCGGGGAAAACCCCTCTTCTATTACGCTCCATTCATTCACAGTAAAATAATTTTCGAATTCATCGGCACTATGATTATCAGGTGCCATCAAGATCTCTCCTTTCACAAAGTTTGTTTCACCAAATCTCCAGCGAGATTTAAACCCTATCCTTCAATTTTATCAAAACTCAGCGCCAGCAACCAGGCCAGTAAAATAGTCAAAAGCATGGTCACGGCGGAGGATATGAGGCTGTATTCAAACTGAGTTTGCACAAAAAAGCCTGCCATAGCGCCGGCCAGGGCTAGCTGCAATCCTCCCTTAAAATCGTTCTTTAACGGAAGAGAAAGATAGAAGTGTTTGATCACAGCCCCTATAATGCTCAAAAGAACCAGCATCCCTGCAACTCCAACCTCAACACCAAATTGCACAAAAATGTTATGTGAATGATTGTAAATTCTATCGCTCGAAGCCTCAGGGTGAGGTTCATAGCGTTCTCTGAAATTACCTGCTCCTACGCCCAGCAGGGGATTATCTCTGATCAATTTCGCCGAGCTGAGCCATATATAAATGCGATTTTCCTCCCTGGCCCTGACATTATTAATTGTATCTGTCAGTTCAGTTATAATATCATCCTGAAATAATGGAAATGCAAGCAGCATAACAATCAAAAATAAAGCCACAATTTTTTTATTGCTGAACTGTAAATAATGCAAAAAAATAAAAAATATGCATGCTGCCATCATTCCCAGAATGGCAGCACGAGAGGTGGAAGCTAACACCCCGTAAATCAACAAAAAGATACATGGAATACCTGGAATGATGAGTTTCAGTTTAAGAGAGCTGAGGAACGTCAAACTGAGAGAAAAGACAAACAGAAGATACACTCCCCGAAGATTAGAGTTCTCAATGACCGGGCCCATTTTTCGTCCAGAATCAGCCAGCTCCCGGTAAAGATCCCCGCCGACCACCAGACCACCACCGACAAGCAGAAAAAACAGCATAATGCCGTGCACAGTCGAGCTTTTATTCCTGAAAAAATGATATGCCGGAAGGAAAACAATTAAAACTTCCAGTACATCGCCCACTCTGGTGCCTGCTGCTTGAAAGTTTTCCACCCGAAATAGCGAGAGAAGTGCGATCAGAAAAAGCAGAGTCAACGGACGAATGAGAGGAGTAGATTTCAAAAGAGATATGCCGCTATCTTTCACCGACAGCGTGAAGCCGACAAGCATTAAAAGCGCACCCAGATATATGGAATAATCTGCGTATCCATAAAATACAAAATAGACAAACAGGCCGGCTGCCGTGAACTTCTCAGGCAGATCCAGCTCCTTAATAACTGCAGCATCTGCAATTTTTTTCATCAGCACGGTTTTTTGCACATTATCACAGCCATTTATTTAAGAATTTTATATTTTTGCTCATGGCCCCGCCCTGTTCTGACAGCATTTTTTCCGCTCCATTCTTTACTTTTCTTCTTCGATCAGTATCGTCCAGGACTAAAGAAAGTGCTTCTGTGAGTTCCTCTTCATTGGTAATCTCACAGCCAGCTTCGTATTTATCAATCAGAGCGGCTATTTCTTCAAAATCCTCATTGTGGGGACCATAAAGCACCGGGCATTTAAATACTAAGGGCTCCAGAAGATTATGACCTCCAACTTCAACCAGACTGCCTCCGACGAATGCTGCATCCGCAAGCGAATACACTGTTTGAAGTTCTCCCAGAGTATCCAGAATTACCACACAGTTATCCAAATTATTTAAATCCTTCTCAAAAATTTTCGGGCCATCCGTCAGCTCTGTTCTCAAAATCGGCTTCAAGCCTTCTTCGCGGCATATATCTCTAATCTCCTCACTCCGTTCAATCTGCCGGGGTGCTATAACCAGGCTCAGATCGGAAAACCTGGATTTAAGCTTGTTGAAGCTTTTTAGTACAATTTTCTCTTCTCCGGCATGGGTGCTGCCGGCCACAAGTAATCTATTATTCCCCAAAAAATTTAAATCCTCCTTCAGGCTATTATCATCGTTTTCCCCCTGGAAAGCCTGAAGGCTGTCAATCTTCATGTTCCCGGTAATTTTCAGCTTGTCTTCTTCAAGATAACTGTTTAACTTTTTATAGTCCTCGCTTCTCTGCAATGTTATCAGATCAAATCTCTTTAAGGTTTCAGCCAGCAGACCGGGGATTTTAAAATGATCATATAGCCTCTCCTGATTAAAACGAGCATTTATGAGCAGAAGGCTGCCGCCATATCTGCGGGCGTATTTGACATGATTGGGCCAGAGGTTGGTCTCCACAACAACTGTCGCCTCAGGCTGAATTTTCCGGCACAGTTTTCTCATAATCCAGAAAAAGTCATGGGGGAGCAGAGTTATCTGCACTTCTTCAGGAAATTTTTCCCCGGCCATCTGCAGTCCGGAATGAGTCGAGGTGGAGAGCAAAAAGTGATAATCCTCGAACCTCTCCCTTAGTTCCTCATAGAGAGAGGCTGCCAGCTGTACCTCGCCCACAGACCCGGCATAGAGCCAGACCACTTTTCTATCCTGAAGGCTATTATAAAATTCTTTACTCATAAATCCCAGGCGCTGCTGAAAGGTGGTTTTATATTTTTCACTGAGCAGGCAGTACACGCTGTATGGAATTATTAAAAGAACAAATAAAAATACTGACGCCAGATTGTAAAGAAAATATCCCAAGATAAATCCATCCTTAAATTTGTTCGATAATATATTCGATTTCTTTCCTGCAGTCTAAATCTCCAGAGAAGGCTCCAATTTACGCTTTATATTATATCTTAGGTACATCTCTTCTGCAAAATTCATCGATTGCTCTTTTACAGCTCTAACCCGGTAAACTTTAATTTCCCTGGCTGCAGCATCAGCATCCAGCTGACCGGACTCTTTGAGAAGATTAACCCAGTTCGCTATAAATTTACCCCATACTTTAACCTTCTTAAGGCCGCTTTTACTATAACGAGCTCTCTCTTTGTCGAGCAGTATCAAATCAAAGTTATTCTCTGAATTTTTGCGGTATATAAAATTTCTAAATTTATAATCGCTATCGACAATACCTGCACAATGCATCTTCTGCAAATAATGCCAGGCCTGCTCCATAATTCGCCTTTTTTGACGGAGATCTATTTCCGGCGAACTTATTATTTTCCTGGCTTCAACCCCCTCTTCCTTGAAGGAAATTATCACGCTCTCCTGCAGGAAAAAATTGATACTTCTCTCAATGGCTGCGGCAGGTTCGACGACGGGAAGTCCGGCGTCAGAAAGAGACAGGAGGATGTCAAATTCCCTGGCGGCTGTGGAAACAGAGAGGGAGCTGCATTTTAATCGGTCTCCAATATTATCAGCATTATGAGGAGAATAGCTCTTCACAAACACATCTTCTCCCATAAATTTACTCTCTACAACTTTTCTGTGCCGCCTTCTGGAGACAGGCTCTTTTTTCTGCAGATCTTTCAAACATCCCTGAATATCTGACTGCATATTTTTCGGAATATCAGGCAAATTCTCGTTAAAAATAACCTTTCCTCCGCCTGTAAAATAATCTTCCTCAATCCTCATTTCTCTCACCTATCAATTTTTCGAAGAGACGCAGGTTCCTGCCAGCAGCCCCCTTATTTTCCTCTATCATCCGACGGGCCTGCCTGCCCTTTTCCTGCATTTCACCCCTGTTTCTCAGATAATAAAGCATTTTCTCGGTCAATTCGTCAGAATTTTCCACCTGAATTCCGACCTCATAATGTTTTACCAGCTCCACATTGGCCCGGAAATTTTGCATATGCGGGCCAAAAAAAACCATTTTCCCCTGCATGGCCGGCTCCAGAATATTATGTCCACCCTCGTTAACCAGGCTTCCACCTACAAAAATTAGGTCCCCTATGCTGTATATCTCAGCCAGCTCTCCAATTGTATCCAGCAGTATAACCTCAAAATTGGAGGGAATATTTTCCTTCATATCAGTGCGCATCATTGTGGAGAAACCGGCCTCTTCGTATAGAGAAGCTATATCCTCCGCCCTTTTAATGTGGCGGGGGGCCAGTATCAGGCGAGCACCATTAAATTCCTCTTTGATACTCGTGAATGTGGATAAAAACTGCTCCTCCTCATCCGGATGGGTGCTTCCGGCTACAATCACAGGAAATTTATCGTCGGGATTAAAATGTTTTTCCATTTTCATTCTATCTTCCGGAGCAACCTGAAATTTATCCATATCAAACTTGGTGTTCCCGCTGTTAAAAACCCTTTCCGGGATGGCCCCCAGCTGCATAATATGCTCTTTGTCCTTCTCCGACTGCATGCTGAAACAGTCCACTTTTTCCAGCACTCTTTTCATAAAGGGTTTAATCAGGCTGTATCCCCGAAAGCTATCATCGCTTATTCGACCGTTGATAAGCATAAGTTTAATGCTGCGCCTGCGAGCAATTCTGATAAAATTTGGCCAGAGCTCGGTTTCTGTAAGAATGACCACATCAGGATCAACCCTGTCGAGCGCCCCTTTTACGCTGAAAGAAAAGTCAAGGGGAAAGTAAATTATTGCCTCGGCACCTTCAATAATTTTTTTTGCCATGTTCTGACCGGTGTCAGTGGTGGTAGAAAATATTAAACTGCACTGAGGGTATTTTTCATTTATTTTATTCGCCACGGGAGCGGCCGCAGCTGTCTCTCCCACCGAAACAGCATGTATCCAGACAGTTAAATTCTCTTTTCGGAAGGACAATTTTTCTGTGGGAGGTTTTCCAAATCTATCCTTTATTCCCCGGCGATATTTTCCTTTGAAAAGTCTCCGGTATATAAACAGGGGAAGTAGGACGATGAATAGCATGACATATGCAGCATTATAAAAAGCGTA
>CAZVZM010000106.1:0-4871 GCA_964630835.1 uncultured Halanaerobiaceae bacterium | reverse complement strand
AAGATATCCTCAACCCTCCCGGAAATATCCAGGCGGCCGGAACCGGGTTCCCAGCTGCCACTCTTTATCTCCAGATGATTTTCTTTCACCTCACCTTCAGCTGCAATTTCTCCCAGCTCAATATCCTGCCAGCCCAGTTCGGTGATTGAAAATTCAGCAGCTCCTTCCGGCCTTTCATAGGTGCCCTCAAGGCTGCCGGATGCTTCTACCAGCCCCCGAAGCTCATTCTCCAGCTCGGGCACCTGCCCGGCCAGGTGCTGAAGATCGTATTTTAACACCTCAAAATCTGCATTAAATTTCCCCTCATAAAAATCCCCTGTTATTTTGAAAATAGCTTCTTCCTTTTCCAGATGTATTTCATCTGCTTGAATTGGATCTCCCTGACGCCAGTAAAAACTGCCCCATGAATTTTGAAAGTTCACAGCGAAATGCTCTCCGGCATTTTCATCGCTCCCATTAAGCCCATCCAGCTGATCCAGTTTGGCAATATAAGTAGTATTGTGAGAATGCAATTCAGAAAATGCCTCTAAGTCACCCGGTGTGCCGCGAATTTCTGCTGACCCGCTAAAATATCCTTCAAAGGGCAAAGAGATATCAAAGAGTTCATTTATATATTCAAAGCTAAAATCCTCTCCCGAAGCCTCGACATCCAGCTCGGGCTCAGCACCGGAAAGATCAATCTCACCCTGGCTTAAAACTCTCGCCCCGCGGCTGAAAAAGTCGAGATCATCAAACACCAGTTTTTCGCTCTCTGTATCAAAACCCAGCTCACCGTGACCGTCGATCACTTCCAGACCTTGAATTTCAGCCTCCGGCACAGAAATGGTCCCGCTGATTGCAGGATTTTCCAGACCACCCTTTATCCTGCTCTCAATACTCACTCTGCCCGCCAGCGAAACATCTTCCTCAATATACTCCTCAATATACTCTTCAAAATATCCAGCCAGGCCTTCCAGATCTATTTCCTCCATGCTCAGCCAGATATCAAGGTCTTCTTTTACTCCCTCTACAGTATCTGCCGGGCTTATAGAAGAAGAATCTCCAGCAATATCGCTGAGGCTAATCTCGCCGGCCATCTTTGCCCGACCAAAATTTGTCTCCAGTTCAACCTGTTTTATGTCAACCCGGCCACCGCTGTAGAGCAGATCTCCCGTCAGTGAAAATTCCGGCAGATTATTTTGCGCGGGATAATACGCCTCAAAACCTCCCTCTACGCTCAGCTCATCAGGATCGAGACCTTTTCCAGCTCCCTCAAAAGCCAGTGAAATATCTCCACCCTGCGGCAGATTATCCTCTGTAAACTCATCCGGCAAAAAAGCCCGGATCCCCTCAGAGCACACAAAGCGGCCGGGCAGGTTGGTGTCAATACCTTCTCCCCTCAGGTTAAAATTGTAAATCTGGCTTTCTCGATCCACTCTTCCCTTAAACTCCAGAGCCGAATCGGGATAATTTCGCGGAAGCAGACTTCCCCTATCCAGCCATATTTCATCCCCGGTAAATCCCCCACCAAGCTTTAGGTCAAAAGCTTCTCCAGCAAAGACTGAGTTTTTTATCTCCAGTTCCAGGGAACCCGCGGGCATGCCTTCCCGGGGAGAAACAGTCAGTTCGACATTTCCCTGGCCGGAGGCCAGAGATAGAAAACTTTCTTTATCACTTTCTGTTTCAAAAACAGTTTCATCGAGAGCATCCATTTCACTGGATATATCCTTAAACGTCGATGAAAAACCCCATTCTTCGGAGAGGAGGCGGGTATACCTGTCCAGTATATCCAGATTTATATCACTCCCCTCAAGGTCAAAAAAATGATCCCCGGAGGGATCACTCAAAGATAAAAAGCCCTCACCTGAAAAAGTGCCTCCTTCCATTTCAAAGGTGAGCCGGGGCAAAAACAGGCTTTCATTTTCACCGGAGAATATAAGCTCCCATCCAATATCTTTTAAAGCAACGCTCTCTTTCTTCCCCGCTTTCTCTTCTTCATTCTCTTCCGGAATGCTTTCACCGGCTCGACCAAATAAAAGCTCTATTTTCTCTGCTCCACCCGCAGTCTCCATCTCTGAATCCAGGATTTCTCCTCCCCTTCCTGCCAGACTCAGGGAAATATTCTGCTCTTTTCCCTCTACTTCAATGCCGAACACATCCGGCAGATTATCGCCCGTTTCCTGATTTAAAATCCTCTCCGGCTGTTGCTTTAAAGGGGCAAAAACCGGGGCCAGATCATCCAGATTGAGATCAGCATCCAGCTCCCACTCCTCCGACTCTCCTTCGTAAGCTTTCAGCAAAATTTCATTATCGCTGGCAGAAAGAATGTCCATCTCATAACCCAAAAATACAAACCCTTCTATTTCTATATCTCCGGCTGCTCCCAGATTGATTGCTCTTTTCCCCTTCTCAGCGGCTTCTCCGTAATACTCTACCCTTACATCGCTCAAACTCACACTCCCGGCAGACTCCTCATAAAAAAGCTCTCCCTCTTTTAAAACCAGGTCGATGTCATACAGGGATGCAGGTATATTATCCAGCAAAATAGCGGGGTTATACTGTATCTCCTCGGCCAGCTCCTCGATAACTAAGTTTTCCTCCTCAGGCATGCGCAGGTGGACCGCAGGATTATTTATCTCAACCGTCTCCACACTATCCAGAAGGGCGGGAACGAGTTCAAAATCAAGCATCTCCTCGCTGAGACGGGTGATAATATTGTTTAAATCGTAGTACAGTTTCACCCGGGAAATTTCCAGGTCAAAATCATCACCGGATATATTTACCTCTTCTATACTCGCCCGGTTTAAAGGAAGCAGATGTGCCTCGGAAAATTCAATCTCCATCTCGAGACTTTCCTCCAGGCCTCTGACCAGCTCATGCTGCCAGTCTGTTATCAGATCAGCATCATATATATAAATATAATAGGGGATGCCCAGAACTGCTGCAGCAAGCAGTAGCATCACAATGATTTTTTTCCAGCTCATTTTCCGGGCCTCCCATCGCTCCCCGCGAAGTTATCAGGCTGAGGAGGACCCGTCAGTTTCGCCCCCGACCCGGGAGCCGCTGAACTGCTGGATATAATCCAGTATATCACCTAAAAGCGCCGACCAATCCGGCCTTATAGTCCTCCTCAGGATGCTTCAAAGCTCTATTTTCATCATCTCTGCCGCCGTATACTCCGGCCTCAGCGGCATTTTCTCCCTTGCTTTCCTCTTCTTCATCCTCATTCTCTTCCTCTTCTCTATCTTCACGAACAGTAAAATCTATATTCAAACTTCCCTCCAGAACATAATCCGTGGGAAAGCGTTCTTCTATACGCTCCTCTGGCTCTTCCGGAGGAATATCTTCCGGATCATCAGGCTCTTCTTCCTCCTCAGGATCCTCTGGCTCCGGCCTTTCATCAATTTCGGGCTCTTCGGGAGGATCCTCCTCTTCCTCCGGCTCCCAGCGAGGGGCAGCCGGATAACCGGGGTAGATCTCCACAACCAGCTCATTATTTTTCGGCATGGCCAGAAAATCCTCCAGCATGGGTTCTAAGTCCGTATATCCCTCAACCTGATCGGCCAGCGTCTGCTCGGTCTCCATTTCCTCTGCTGCGGGATAATCAACCCAGCTAAAACCACCTGTCAGAGAAAGGCTGGCCGGCCCGGGATCGATATCCTCCGGCAGTTCCACGCTCAGCTCCATCTCCTTTTTTTCCTGGCGGTAGGGGCGGAGCATAACACTTATGTCAATCTCCTGACCGGGATATATCTCATCGGCCTCCTCTTTTATCTCTGCCTCCTGCACCAGAGCCACTCTGTCCTCGTCGCTCACATTTACCTCAAATTCTATATCAAAAAGACCGGCATCTTTATAGGGATTTTGATTGATTATCTCCATGAGCTGCTGCATCTCCACCAGACTCACAGCGGCAATATCCGACTGGCTGTAGTAAAGATTTTCTCTGGTGAGTTGAGTCTCCTCGAGCTCGTTAGCCATAATGCTCAACTCCGTCTCCGCCGTTCCGGGACCTATGCGATCGATAGCCGCATCGATGGCATCCAGAGTTACCGCAACGGGAAGAGTATCCAGAAGCTCCTCATCATCGACCATCTGCACGCTCATTTCGGTGGTTTTATCCCTGTCCTTATCCTCGGCTTCGACCCTTAGCGGGACCACCGCAGGATAAACATCCAGGCTGCCGCTCACCCCTGCTCCCCTGTCCTGTCCCACAGCACCTATGGGCTGGGGCAGAGGAGAACCGACCTTGAATGGCATATCACCCGGTATGACCGAACTTATATGGGCCTGTCCCAGAAGAAAATCAACCGGTCCCCGATTGGTAAAGGGATGGCCTAAGGCAATTATTTCACCATCATTTACATGTGTCAGGGTGCCAATTGTAGCGATATTAACATCTCCCCGGGCAAGCTGCACGGATATTGAGCTCCCGGGTTCCAGATCGGGATATTCATCGGGCTCCACCCGCGGCTCATCACCGCCGGGAATAACCTGAAAATCGCGGTAAAAATAATCATCCAGGTCATCTTCAACAAGGTCCAGCGCTCTTCCCGATAGCCCGCCGGCCATGAGAGGCATGGCCAGCCCCGGTAAATCCTCCTGAACTTCTCCTGCAGGTTCCCCACTTTCATCCTCAATAAGCTCCAGCATGGGTTCTATAGGAGTGGCCAGAGCATATCTATTATCCGAGCCCTCCCAGCCATAGGAGATAGCACCTATTATCTTATCGTCTACATACAGGGGACTGCCGCTTATCCCGGCGGCCACTCCCCCGCTCTCTTCGATTTTTTCTCCGGATAGATGCACCAGTATTAGATCCATATCCGGGGCATAATCTCTCAGCACATCGACAACTTCGAAGTCAAATTCTTCAACTTCCATCCCGGAAA
>CAZVZM010000105.1:0-4889 GCA_964630835.1 uncultured Halanaerobiaceae bacterium | reverse complement strand
TACCCAGAAAGCTCAGCGAGGATTCGGTAATTATTGCCCCGGCCATCCCCAGCGTAGCCATAACAATTACCGGGGCCAGAGCGTTGGGAAGCAGATGTTTAACCACTATCCGGGGCGTGGTTGCTCCCAGAGCTCGCACCGCGCTTATAAATTCCTTTTCCTTCAGGGAAAGTATTTCCCCCCGTATTAAGCGCGCATAGGTAACCCAGTTGACAATGCCGATAGCAAACATTACATTGACCAGGCTGGGTCCCAGCAGCGCAAACATCATGCCCAGATCGTCAAATAAACTGTGGCGTTTAATCGCCGAAATGATGCCGACGGGGAATGCAATTATATACGATACTAACATACCGGCAAGACTCAGGGTGGCAGTATAGCCCACGCGGCTTACAATGAGATTAAGAACAGGCTCATTGTAATGAATAGAGCCTGCATAACCGGCGCCTGATATTTATTGAAACCATTGGTAATGGCTGCAATCTCATTCACGCTTTTTTTTTCCTCAAGCCATTCCAGCAGCTCTTTCCCATCTTCATAACCCTTCACAGCTGGAGGGTTACAATTCTTCATGACAAGCTTCTCGATATCAATATTTCCTCTTACACCAAGGGCATTCGCCGCCTCATTTACAATTTTATCCCAATTATAGGCGTTATAATCCCTGTTTTTCAGTCCCGTTTGATGCACATCTAAAATAACCTGCCAGATCTCCTCTTTTGAAGGAATTGTACCCATCTCTTCACTGCCTTTAAGCGAAAATTTTTCTCTGCATTGACGCTGGATTTTTTCCACCGCTGCAGGGAAAACATGATCACTGAAAGGGTTCTTCATTAAGACTCCGTCCAGATCGAAGGAAATTATCATCTCATATATGCCGCTCCATTTCTCGCCTCCCTGCTATGTAATGTTATATATTTTTTGCCGGTATCGCCTCATTCAAATTATCTGTCCTGTTTTAGCGATAAAAATTTTAATTCAGATGTTCAATCCAGGCTTTTATTCAATTCAGGATTTTCGCCGGTGCTTTTTTTATTCTACAGGCGAATTAAATATCCTGCTTTTCCTGACGAATCATACTTTCTACTGTATACATTGCATAACACAATCATCTGTAAAGAATGGCTGGTATTTACAGTTTGGACCTTACAGCTCAGGACCCGGCCCGCAAAATCAAAGCCCTCCTTCTCTCTGCAGTTTGGGATCAAAAACATCTCTCAATCTTTCTCCCAGCAGCGTAAATCCCAGAGTAGCCACCACCAGGGCAATTCCTCCAAAAACCACTATATGGGGGGCCTGTCGAACATTCAAATATCCAACCCGCAGTATATGCCCCCAGCTGGGAGTGGGAGGATTAACTCCAAGACCGAGAAAGCTGAGCCCGGCTTCAAAAGTAATCATAACAGGTATATCCATAGCTGCCTGGATAAAAAGCGGACCGACAACATTGGGCATAATGTGTTTGAACATGGTCTTGATCGTGGAGCTGCCGATGGCTTTTGAAGCCAGAACATACTCATTTTCTTTTACTCTTTTGGTGTTGGCCCTTATTAATCTCCCGTAAATCGGGACCCTTGTCACTCCCATAACAACGGGCAAAACATACATACTGGGGCCGATAATCACCAGAATAGTAATAGCAAATATAATTGCCGGTAAAGACCTGATTATATCAAAGAATATGATCATAATGCTGTCAATTTTGCCCGGACTGTATCCAGCAATTATTCCCAAAATCAGCCCCAGGATAACGCCAAAAACAATGGCCGGCATAGCCACCAGGAGGGCTATGCGAGATCCGTAAATTATCCTGCTTAAAAGATCGCGGCCTATATCATCGGTGCCCAAAAGATATTGGGAAGAGGGACCCTCAAGCTGATTGACCACATCTATTTCCAGAGGGTCATGAGGGGCCAGCTGCGGTGCAAATACGGCAGATATTATGATCAAAGCAACCAGCACAACTCCCAAAAAACCCAATGGGCTGGCTATCACCCTCTTAAAATTGCGAAAACGTCCTTCAGAAGATGGAAGTTCACCACCGGGCTCAGAGGCGGTTTCATTTTTTGCTTTTTCTGCCATTTTATCTTATTCCTCCCTCACTCTGGGATCTATAAAAGAATAGGAAAGATCAGCCACTAAATTGGCTAAAGCATACAAAAATACCGCCACTATCAATCCTCCCTGCAGCACAGGGAAATTTCTGGTCTGTATAGCATTGTATATTAGATAGCCCAGACCGGGACGGTGAAAGACTATTTCAATCAGAACCGCTCCCCCCATTAAATTTCCAAATCCAACTCCTAAAACCGCAATTACAGGAATAAGAGAACAGCGCAGAACATGCTTATACAGAATGATTCTCTCTGGCAAACCTTTTGAGCGGGCGGTTCTAACGTAATCCTCTCCCAGCTCTTCAAGCACAGTGGCTCTCATCAGACGGGCAATGTAGCCTATCCAGCCCAGTGCTAGCGCAAAAGCCGGAAGCACAAGATGCCTCAGCTGATCCAGAATATTACCCGACTCCCCTCCCCCCATGGCCGGAAACCACTCCAGATAGACGGCAAAAATAAGCAGAGCAAAGAGCCCGGCCAGAAAGTGAGGGGTTGTAATCATTGATATTGAAAGCACTCCAGTTATGGAATCGAGCACAGACCCCCTGTTGGCCGCCGAGAATACCCCCAGGGGTATTCCAATGGCGCAGGCAATTAAAATTGCGGAAAGTGCAAGGACAATGGTGTGAGGAAGCCTCTGCATTATTAACCAGCTCACGGGTCTGTGATTAAGAACATCCGTTCCCAGATCCCCCCTGAGAACGTTAAATAAAAATCTTCCAATCTGAACATAGACGGGCTGATCCAGCATCATTCGTTCCTCATATTCCTCAACAAGCTCTTCGGAAGCTCTGGGGCCAAGCATTATGGTGGCTATGTCTCCGGGCATGAACTGCAGAAGTATAAATATAAGAATGATTGCCCCCAGGACTGTTATTGCAACTATCCCTAACCTTCTGACAAGATATGAAAACATTTTTTATCACCCGTCCTGTTTATTCTTTCTTCAAAAATAGCTGCAAAAAGAAAAATTGGTTCTTCTCCCTCTCAGTTGTTGAATTTTGACTAAGTTGACTTCTATAAAGCTTATTATTTGAAGCTGTGAGGCCCGTTCACAATGATATTTTTCTTCTGAATAGTTAAGAACATGTTTAGTTTCCGCCCAAAAAATAGTGCTTCTTTCGCGAAAACTCCTCCCTGAGCTTGCGCTCATCCCGGAACTTCCTGTGACGGGGACACTATTTTTTGATCATGGACCTGAAACAGGTTTCGAAAAATTTGAGTGTCACTGCTTTTTAAAGCTTTCTGAAAAAAGTTGATTGGCTAAGGTTTTATCAAATATATCATTTTTTGAGGCAGCACATTTTAAAAAAGAGGCGAGAAAAAATATAAAATATGATAATAAGAATTCTGCCCCGGATGATGAGTCCGGGACAGAATTTAAATGATTTAAAAGGCAAATTAATTCCGATTGACCACATTTAAGTCTGTGCTTCTTCCTTCTTTTCCCACTCAAAGAAATTATTCTTCAAGTTCAAATTCATCATACAGAGTGTAGTGATATAGATAGGCGGGATCGATGTGGTCATGGGTTACATTGACACCGGCGTCATAGGTTAAGGGTACAAAGACCTCATCCTCGTTCATTATTTCCTGCATTCTTATATACATCTCGGCTCTTTCCTCTTCATCTGTAGTCACATTGGCCTTATCGTGAAGTTCATTAAATTCATCATTAACCCAGTGCATAAAGTTCCAGCTTCCAACCTGCTCTTCTGTGTACCATTCAGTCCAGTATCCAGGATCGGGATTGAGTGTAAATGAGCCATAATGCATACCCTCATAGTCTTTATCGCTGAATACCTCGTACTGCTGACCTTCTTCAAGTATATTTATATCTACATTTATTCCTACCTGCATGAGCTGATACTGCGCTATCTGGGTGGCATTTAAATTGGTGGAGATGGGATAGGTGCCTATCTGGGTATCAAATCCATCGGGATATCCCGCTTCTTCCAGCAGCTCCTCAGCTTTTTCCAGGTCCTGTTCGTAAGCAGGAGCATCCTCCCAGTGTCCGAGCACTCCTGGACCGATAAGGGCATCAGCACGCACAGCAGCTCCATGAAATGCCCCCTCAATTATTTCATCAACGTCTATGGCATATCTAACTGCCCGTCGAACCTTCTCATTATCAAAGGGTTCATGGCGGTGATTAAATCCTATCCATTCAAAATTGAGCAGCTCCAGCTCATTCACAACAACATCATCCATTGCTTCATATCTTTCAACAGACTCCAGGGAAATACGTGTTTCATTTAGCTCTCCGGTATCAAAAGCTACCTCAGCAGCCTCGAGTTCAACAATGGGATAAATTTCCACCCTGTCGAAATCAGGCTGTTCTCCATAATAATCCTCATGGGCGGACAGTACAATTACATCACCGGGCTCCCAGCTTTCAAACTTGTAAGGGCCGGAACCTATGGGATTGGTGGCAAATTCCTCTGGCCCCTTCTCCTCAAAAGCTTCTTTGCTGAGGATACTTCCTCTCAAAAGTGGTAGAGTGCGAGTGGTCATTCCAGGAAAAGGCTCCTCGAGAATAATGCGGCCGCTGTAATCATCTATAACTTCCACTCTGTCCAGCGTGGCAAAATCATCGGCATAAACAGCCTCAACCTCGGGATCAGCCACTCTTTCATAGGTAAATTTTACATCTTCAGCGGTAAGCTCTCCATAATCACCATGGAACTGTATGCCTTCTTTTAACTCAAAATAAAATTCCTGGCCGTCATCTCTAATTTCAAATTCTTTAGCAGCATCTTTCTGCAGCTCAGGAGG
>CAZVZM010000104.1:0-4937 GCA_964630835.1 uncultured Halanaerobiaceae bacterium | reverse complement strand
ACACCTCCTTCGAAAGTGTTACATCTGCCTGATGCCCAGCTCCCGCTCTCTCTTGATGGTCTTTATGCGGGCTATTGTGCGGCGCACTTCTCTTATGCGCATGGGATTATCCAGCTGGGCGGTGGCATTCTGAAATCTCAGATTAAAAAGTTCCTCTTTGAACTCATCCAGTTTTTGATCCAGCTCCAGATCGGTAAGATCTCTCAATTCTTCAGCTCTCATGTGACTCACCACCATCTCTGGTTACAAATTTTGTTTTGATGGGAAGTTTATGAGAGGCCAGCCTCATCGCTTCACGGGCATCCTCCTCATCAATACCGGCCAGCTCGAACATTATACGACCGGGTTTTACAACGGCTACCCATTTTTCAACCTCGCCTTTTCCGCTGCCCATTCTAGTCTCTGCGGGCTTTGCGGTGACGGGTTTGTCCGGGAAAATCTTCACCCAGACTTTACCTCCCTTTTTAATAAATCTTGTCAGCGCGATTCTGGCAGCCTCTATCTGTCTGTTTGTTATCCAGGCAGGTTCTAAGGCCTGCAGACCGTATTCACCAAAGGTAACATTGGTGCCGCGAACAGCCTTGCCTTTCATCCTGCCTCTCTGATGTTTACGATGTTTGACCCTCTTCGGTACAAGCATCACTGCTGCCTCCTTTCACTCTTTGCTAAGCTTTAGCCTGCTCTTCTTCCTCAACTTCAGGCAAAATTTCACCGTGATTAATCCACACTTTCACGCCAATGCTTCCATATTTAGTATTGGCCTCGGCAAAGCCATAATCAATATCCGCTCTCAGGGTATGCAGAGGAACAGCACCTTCATGATAGCCTTCTGTCCTGGCCATCTCAGCACCTCCAAGTCTGCCGCTGCATTTAACTCTAAAACCTTCAGCTCCCATTCTCATAGCTCTGTTTAAAGCCTGTTTCATTGCCCGCCGAAAAGAAACTCTCTGCACAAGCTGACCGGCAATATTTTCCGCAACAAGCTGTGCATCCAGCTCCGGATCTTCAACTTCAACAACGTTTATCTGCACATTTCTACCCGTCATCTCTTCTATTTCCTCTCGCAGGGCGTCAACTTCCGAACCGCCTCTACCTATCACCATTCCCGGGCGGGCTGCATGAATATCTATCTTTAGCCTTTTGGCCGCTCTCTTAATTACTATCCTCGAAACGCCAGCCTCAAACATCTTTTCTTTTATATGGCTCCTGATATCTATATCTTCATGCAGAAGCTCGGAAAAATTATTGCGATCGGCATACCATTTGGCATCCCAATCTTTAATGACCCCTACTCTTAAACCGTGGGGATGGATTTTCTGACCCAAAATTTATCCCTCCTTTTTTTCATCGCTGACCACTATTGTTATATGACTGGTCCTCTTTCTTATAATTGTCGCCTGACCCATGGCCCGCGGCTTTTGACGCCTCATTGTTGGGCCTTCGTCCACATATGCCTCCGAAATATACAGATCATCAATAATCATATTGTGGTTGTGCTCTGCATTTGCGGCGGCAGAATTTACTACGTCCTCAATCATTTTTGATGCTTTTTTAGGGGTGTTTCTCAGTATGCCAATAGCTTCATCAACATCCTTGCCCCGCACAAGATCTATCACCTGACGGGCTTTACGTGGGGAAATCCTCTGGTGCTTGGCTACAGCACGAGTCTCCATCTTAAACCCTCCTCTTTCTCAAAAATCTTTTCCTGCCGGGTAAGTTTCAGGTATTTTACTTGAGAGCAGTAGATCTCTCTGTGTGACGACCGTGTCCCCTGAATATTCTGGTGGGAGCAAACTCGCCCAGCTTGTGTCCTACCATTTCCTCTGTAATGTAAATGGGGACATGTTTGCGACCATCGTGAACTGCAATAGTGTGTCCTACCATCTCAGGATATATAGTTGAGCTGCGGGACCAGGTCCTCACTACCTCTTTTTCCCCGCTCTCATTCATCTCTTCAATCCTTTGCATCAATTTCTTCTCTACAAAGGGTCCATTTTCAAAAGCTGCTTCAGCCAATGTTACTCCCCTCCTTTCTCACATTTACTTATTTGTTTTCTCGACGAGATTTTACTATACTTTCATCGGACTTTTTCCGCTTGCGGGTGTGTTTACCCATAGTCTGCTTACCCCAGGGTGTTACGGGGTGTCTTCCTGGAGGAGATTTGCCCTCTCCCCCACCGTGTGGGTGATCCACCGGATTCATTACCATACCTCTTACCTCCGGTCTTTTACCCTGCCAGCGGGTGCGTCCGGCCTTTCCTGATACTACGTTTTCATGCTCGATATTGCCGACCTGACCGACGGTAGCCTTACATTCTTTGTTAATCAGTCGAACTTCTCCAGAGGGAAGCTTTACGTGACAGTATTTCTCTTCACGGGCCAGCACCTGAGCAATGGTTCCTGCAGCTCTTGCCAGCTGGCCTCCTTTTCCGGGTTGTAACTCGACATTATGAACTATCGTTCCAACTGGAATATTTTTAAGCTTCAAAGCATTACCCGGCTTTACATCAGCGTCTGCACCTGTCATTAATTCATCTCCAGCTTCCACGCTATCGGGAGCAAGTATATACCTTTTTTCGCCATCATGATAGTGGAGCAGAGCAATACGGGCTGAGCGATTGGGATCATACTCTATGCTGGCAACGGTGGCCGGGACGCCCTCTTTATCCCTCTTAAAATCTATTAATCTATATTTCCTCTTATGACCTCCACCCCTTCTGCGAGAAGTTACTCTCCCTTTAGAATTTCTTCCTCCAGATTTTTTCAGCGGAGCCGTCAGACTGGCTTCCGGCTCAGTTTTGGTTATCTCTTTAAAATCCGGAGTCATCATATATCGCCGGGTGGGAGTGGTCGGGTTAAACGTTTTGATTCCCATTGCACAAACCTCCTCTTTTGCACTTGCTGAAACTGATTTTCCCAGTTTTTATACTCCTTCAAAAAGCTCTATTGAATCTCCAGCCGCAAGCCTTACTATGGCTTTTTTCCAGTCAGGCCTTTTACCTTCGTTCATGCCCAGGCGTCTGGTTTTGCCGCGGTAATTCATTGTGTTCACTTTTTCCACTTTTACATTGAATATCTCTTCAATTGCCTCTCTTATTTCTATCTTATTTGCCCCGGGAGCTACCTGAAAGGTATAGCGATTATTTTCCTCCATCTGCTGCATGCTTTTCTCTGTGATTATAGGAGCTACTACAACATCTCTGAGATCATCCATGGAAAACCACCTCCTCGAGTTCGGTAAGCGCAGCCTCAGGCAGCAGTATCATATCATTGTCAAGCAGGTCATATGCATTCAGGGCTGCAAGCATTACCGTCTTAACATTGGGCAGGTTTCTCATGGACAGATACGTATTATCGTGTTCATCAGGTAATACAACTAAAATTTTATCCTCTGTCAGACCAAGATTTTCCAGCATCTCCTGAGCATCGCTTGTTTTCGGCCGCTCAAACTTAAATTCATCAATTATTGTCAGCTCTCCTTCTTTAACTTTTGCGGAGAGAATGCTGCGCAGAGCCAGTTTTTTCTTCTTTTTATTCACCTTTTTGGAGTAGGAGCGCGGTTTGGGACCAAAAGTCACTCCACCTCCCACCCATAGTGGTGAACGAATGCTGCCGTGTCGGGCCCTGCCGGTGCCTTTTTGCCTCCAGGGCTTACTGCCCCCGCCGGACACCTCGGGCCTTTCTTTGGTGGATGCGGTTCCCCTTCGTCTGGCAGCAAGCTGAGCAGTGACAACTTCGTGTACGACCGGTTCATTTATCTCCTCAGCAAAGACGCTTTCATTGAGTTCAACTCTATCCAGCTTTTCTCCGTCCTGATTTACCTTTTGCACTTCAGGCATTTTCAAACTCCTCCTTCCCTGCCGGAAAATAAATTATTCCTCGGTTCCTCTTACCTCTACAATGCCCTCTTCCGGGCCGGGCACGGAACCTTTTACCAGCAGCACATCCCTCTCTGGCATTACTCTCATAACCTTCAGATTCTTTATGGTGGTGCGGTTTCTGCCCATTCGACCGGGCAGCTTTTGTCCTTTGAAAACTCGCTCCGGGCCCAGGGCTCCAATCGAGCCCGGTCCACGATCAAGACCAAATCCATGAGTGCGAGGGCCGGTGCTGTGTCCATGTCTTTTTACATTACCGCTGAACCCCTTGCCTTTAGTGACACCGGTTACATCGACCTTATCACCGCTGGAAAATATTTCTACAGTGATCTCATCTCCCGGTGTATACTCATCTTCTGACTCACAATAAAATTCCCGCAGATATCTGTGGGGTTCCAGATCAAATTTTTCAAATTGCCCCAGATCAGGTTTGTTGAGTTTATCTGATTTTACCCTTTCAAATCCCAGCCTTACAGCTGTGTATCCATCTTTATCCTCACTTTTTATATCAGCAACCACGCAGGGGCCGGCTTCAATAACGGTTACAGGAACCATCTCCCCCTGCTCGGAAAAAATCTGGGTCATACCTTTTTTTCGACCAATAATACCTCTAGCCAATCTTCTCACCTCCAATCTCAGACCTGATCTAAAGTTTAATTTCTATATTTACACCGGCCGGGAGATCCAGCCTCATAAGAGCATCAACAGTTTTTGAACTGGGGTCTTCAATATCAATCAATCTTTTATGGGTCCTCATCTCAAACTGTTCCCGGGCATCCTTATGAATATGAGGGGATCGCAGCACGGTAAAGATCTCCTTATCAGTAGGCAGAGGTACAGGCCCGGAAATCCTGGCGCCGGTTCTTTCGGCCGTATTGACAATTTTTTTCGCAGATTTATCCAGCAGTTCGTGTTCATAGGCCTTCAATTTAATCCTGATTTTTTCCTGTTGAGGCATCCTCTTCCCTCCTTTATCCTGCGAGCGATTAAATGCAAAAATGCTGTGCAGTTACTCTTCAATACCGGTGACTACACCTGCACCTACGGTATTGCCTCCCT
>CAZVZM010000103.1:0-5401 GCA_964630835.1 uncultured Halanaerobiaceae bacterium | reverse complement strand
AACAAGCTTTTCCTGGTAAAAGCTAATTTTCACCAACCGATGTGGAGAAGAACCATTTTTCTTTATTTAATTCCAGCGATTTTCTCTTCCCTCTGCAGGGTAATGAGGATCAATATCAGAGACTTTCATTCCGATTAATTCTTCGCAGGAATAACCCAGAATTTCACAAAATTTTTCATTTGTATATTCGAGCTTTCACCCGGGAGTGATTTGAACCACTCCTATTGCAGAGTTGTCTACAGAAAATTGAGTTATTTTTAGTTCTTTCTCCAGCATTTTTCTTTCTGTTATTTCTTCATGAACTATCAAAGCTCCTTGATCACAATACCTTGCTTTTAGTTTAAACCAATACTCCTCTTGTGGAGTTGGGCAGGGGTATTCCAGTTCAAATTCTTCTTTCTCTCGTTCTAAAACTGCTTTAATACCCTTATATGCCTCATATGATTTAAGAGCTTTGTCTTCTCCTTTTTCAACAGCTTTTTTGGTTACTGTCAGGTAGTCTACACCTTTGCCGCAATCCTCAACACTCAGTCCTCGCTCCAGACCAAATTCCATCCATCTATCATTGGCTGCCTTAATTATCCCCTCTTTATCTAAAATAACCACCCTGTAAGGCAAAGCATCCAGGTTAACTCGCCCCAAAATACCCTATAGGCAGGCTGATATTTGCAAAAATAAAAAAACTCCCGAAAGTAAAGGGTGGAGGGCCCCGAAATAATTAAGAATATGTAACACCTTCGGTAGCCGGGTACAGCCAGGGAATACCTGGACTTTATCCGCGGCTTTGCTGGCTACCAGTTTTAAGGCAGCAGTCTTTCCGGGTGATTTTCATTTATTTTGCGGTACTAAAGTGCCATTTTCAAGGTATCATATCATTTTATTCATTGCAATGATTGCACTGCAAAAAGTCATTTTGCCGGCTATAAGATTGACAGGATATATGATATGCTGGAGGTAACATCTTCGGAATTTTGATGATATATACTTTATTCAGTATAACCATAAATGAATAGAAAGGAGTTAAACATGCGTCTAGGATATCCCTGTCTCAACAGAACACTTTCTGAAAGCGGCAGACGCCCTAATCACGGGACCACGGCCAAGCATCTGCGCGGTCTTTCTGCTAAGGAGCGCCGTGATAAGCTAAATCGATTGCTGCAGAAAAACTTGCAGAACAATCTGGAGACACTTAAATTCAATCTGGAAAACGAGATCTTTGTATATCGATTCTGTTCTGATATAGTGCCTATGGCCACCCATCCTGTTGCCGATGATTGGGACTATATTGCCATCGCTGAAACTGAAATAAAGGAACTGGGCAAGTTTGTCCGCGAGCACGGATTTAGGGTGAGCATGCATCCCGAACAGTTCACGGTCCTCAATAGCGACAGAGAAGATGTGGTGGAAAATGCCCGCCAGGATCTGAGGTATCATCATAGTTTTCTGCAGGCTATGGGGCTTGATAATGAAGCCATCATTATACTTCACATAGGTGGGGTATATGGTGAGCGAGAAAGGGCTGTTGAGAGGTTCAAGGAAAATTTTCTCAGCCTGGATCCTGCCATTCAGGAGCGGATTGTGATCGAAAACGATGATAAATCATATACGGCCACTGAGGTGCTGGGTGTGGCCGAGGAGCTGAAAATCCCCATGTTACTGGATATACATCACTTTAATATAAATCAAAGACCGGAAGAGAATCTGTCAGATCTCATGCCCCGGACTTTTGCCACCTGGCAGGAGAGAAGGCCCAAACTGCACTTTTCCTCTCCGGCTAGCTCTGAAAATCCCACCCGTCATGCCAGAGAAATTGATCCTGAAGAATTTGCCCGCTTTCTGAAGATGGCAGAAAAAGAGGTGGGTACAGAATTCGATGTTATGCTGGAATGCAAGGACAAAGAAAAAGCTCTTTTGAAGCTGCGCCGACAGCTGCAGGTCGAGTAGGCGGGGCCTCACGGCCCCAATCCCTCCAGAGAAGCGCACGTGCCCTATTTGGGCATACGGCTCCGCACTTAAGCATTCACAACCTGTTAAATCGCTATCCCCTCCAGTTGCGCTTGCCATGCATAATCTACTTCTGAGATTAGTGCATGTTTTTCCTTTAGGGTTGCTCTTGTGTAACCGCCTTCCCTCTGCAGGTATTACCCGCTTCCCGGGTACTATGCGGTTATCCGACTTCCTGCAAATAGATAGATGGCCTAACTTTATGCTCGGCACATCCCACTCTCAGCGTAGGATCTGCAGGAGATCCCAGGTTTCCATACCATAACAATGTGATACATTCGGCGGCCTTCGACCCCGGGGCGTTGCTAGAAACTAACCTAACGTTTCCAATAATATTGCCTTCTGCTTCTCCAACAGTATAGGCCAGACCCGATTATGGTTATTTCGAGGCTCAATACCTTCAACAATACGATTGCCGCCTGCATCCTTGCTGTTTGCGCTTAACATTCACCGTTGCCGCTAAATGTCCAAAACTCGCTATGAGTGGCCTGCTCAGCCTTTCTCAACAGGATTCCCGCCTGCTATATGATATGAACTTGTCCTGGCGCACTGGAGAACCGATTTTATTATCTCTTTAATTATGAAATCAGCTCAATTTTCACTTTTTTATCCAAAGCCTTTGCTATCTTATTGATAGTTTCAAGTCTGGGCTCACTCTCTCCATTTTCAATTCTAGAAATCACTGCCTGCTTTGTCCCAGCTTTTTTAGCTAGTTCTTCCTGGGAGTATCCCTTTTCCAATCTCAACTCCAGTATCCGCTTCCTGAGTTGATATACTGGATCTTCCCCTTCAAACACTTCTTCTAAACCTGGTCTTTCGTCTATCAAATCATTTATAGCCTTATCCATATCTTTAATATTCATATCACTCATATTAATACCTCCTGCGCTTAATCTTCTAAATCCTCAAGTAAGCTCTTTTTCCTCTTTATAGCTATCTCAATTTCTGATTCAGGCAACTCATCTGTCTTTTTTCTAAAACCATGGAGTAAAATATAAACTCCAATGGACTCTAAGTTATATCTAAAGAAAAAGGCTCTGAAAATATTTTTTCTATACATGGTTCTTATATACCAAAGGTTATCATGGCCTTTTACTCCACCTACCATTTCTGTATTAATCATCTGCTCAAACCCTAAATCATTCAACAAATCGATATTTCTTTTTACCTTTTCAACTTCTTTTTTGCTTAAATTTTTCAGGAATTCATTTATTACATCTTTTCCATCTACCTCTAGAAATTTAATCCTTTCCATATTTACAATCCCTCGTCCCTTCTTTCTATGTAAAATGATTATAACTAATTAGTTATATTTTGTCAAACTTTTTGCCCCAAAGAAAAAGAGTTTCTTATCTTTAGTTGAGTAGATTTATAATTGATTGTTATTCTGCCAGGGAATCGAAAGTGAAGTTAAATATATAATTCATCCGCTGTTTTGTCGATTTCCTCTTGTGTGACTCCGATATAATCAAGTGTGATATCCGGTGAGCTGTGATTAAAGATAGCCTGGAGCTGAGCTATATCTTTAAATTTCCTGTAATGATGATATCCATAAGTCTTCCGCAGAGTGTGAGTACCGACTTTAATGTCCAGGTTTGCCTTGTCTGCCATATCGTTTAAAATCCTATAGGCTTGCTCTCTGCTGATTGCCCTGTTACCCCCCTGCCTGCTCTGGAATAAATAATCCTCCTTTGCCAGGCCCGAATCTTCAATATATTCTTGCACCAGCTCTTCAACTTTAGGGTTAAGCTTTATTTTGCGTACTTTGCCTGTCTTTTTTTCATTTAAATTGATATGAGAATTGTCTGTAACATCCTTCACTTTTATCTCCAGGAGATCACTTATCCGCAGACCGCAATTCATGCCTATCTCCACCAATACCCTATCTCTCTTTCTTTTAGCCGCCTGCTTAAATTTTTGCACATCTTCTTTATCTCTAATTGGATCAACTTTATTCATTTTTTACTCTTCCTCCGATCAAATTGTGGCTTATTATACCAATTAGTGCAACATCAATCAATTGTGTTGAACTCAGTCAAAATTGTTGAAGTATAAAAATAACCGGAGCTGTTACACTCCGGTCAGATAAAATATAATTAAGTTTTGAAGCTGAGTTTGTCAACAAGAAGGACTTTTCAATAACCTCATAGCTATGTTATATAGTAAAATTCTATTTTTGACATATTAAACAGCTCCAAATATATATTATTAACATCCAAGTTTTTTGCTTTTATTTATATTCACCCCATTTCCATACATGAACAGAATGACTGGCTGCACAAGCCACTAACTTCCCATCATAAGATAAATCCATCGGACCAATTGCACCAACAATTTCGTCATATTTCACTATGTCTTCTCCAGTTTCTAGATCCCAGACTTTAATTGTCGGATCTTTAAAAGCCGTTCCATCACCATCTTCCTCAATGCTATCATAACCTGCAGATATTACCTTATCACCATCTGGATGAACATTTAATCCTTCTAGAGGAACAGGTCTTTCCTCCACATGCTTAATATATTTCTCCTCTATTTCACCACTGTCGACATCAATAATATTAATAGTTCCCTCCCACTCCCCCGTAACTAATTTTGTATCATCAGGTGTAAACTCCAGAGCTTCGGTATTACCGGGCCCCTGTGATAGTTCTTTAATTAATTCGCCTGTTTCCGCATTCCAGAGTTTATTATTATTTCCTCCGGTAGCAACTTTTGAACCATCATTTGTAAAAGCAAAATCGTTTACTAAATATACATTTTCAGAGAAAGTTTTTGTCACTCTTTCTTCATTCCAGTTCCAGGCTACCAGTTTTCTTTTATCCTCTTCATAATCTCTATAATGCAGCAATATTTCGTCACCTTCAGGATAAAATGCTAAATTTCTTACATCCTGATCTTCGCCTCCAAATGCACTCAATATTTCACCGGAATCTTTATCCCAAATGATTAACCTTTCATCATATGCTGAAGAAGCTATTATTTGACCATCGGGGGAAACAACAAGAGTATTCACATAAGAATCATGGTCAGAAAAAACTGTTTCCACATTACCTGTTCTTGCATCCCAAACTTTTATATTCCCACTTTGATCACCAGAAACAGCAGTATAATCTACCGGAGAAAAAGCAGTTGACCAAACTACTCTATCATGTTCAGTGAAGTAAAATACATCTTGAAAATCCAGATCCTCATTTGCATCTCCATTGTTAAATTCCTCTTCCGATAAAAGATTACAGCCACTAAAAAATAACACCATAGTAAATAATGTAAAAACTAACACTATTTTTTTACTAATATTCTTTTTCATTATATCCCCCCTGGAATAAGTTTTAAATTGTGACTATACTTCAATTCAATATTCTGGCGATTTCTCCTTCTAAATTGCATAATTTGCTCT
>CAZVZM010000102.1:0-5452 GCA_964630835.1 uncultured Halanaerobiaceae bacterium | reverse complement strand
GCTTTTTTGGTGGATTTAAAGATATCTTCTTCTTCCCAGTAATAATTTTCTTCCCCTATTTTTTCCAGCAATCCCGCCTGGTCAAAAATATCGCGTTTTTGCTGATTCAGGCCCGCTAATATAACTTCTCCTCCTTCCTCCTGTACTTTGTCCACAAATTTCTCCAGCTCCTTGACAGCTGTGAGATCTATGTCTTCAACCCTTCTCATCCGGATAACAAATATTGTTTCGGGTAGATAACTTTCGTTTAATTCTTCCTTTAAGTTTTCTGCTGTATTGTAATGCAGGGTTCCCGAAAGATTTATGACAATGCAATCCTCCTCTTTTACCTCCTCAATGTCTTCTTCCTCGGTGAATACATCTTCCTCGTTTTCTTCATAGGTTAAATGAGAATAATTTATATCGCTGGTATTTCTTAAAACAATTACAGCAGAGACTATAACTCCCACATAAATAGCATAGTCAAGTCGAGGTGTAAGAACTGTGGTAGTAAAGGTGACCAAAAATGTAATGGCATCAGCCCGGGTAGTGGAAAAACATTTTATAATTTCTTCGGCATCAAACATGGATACCGCAACCAAAATGACCACAGCAGCCAGGCTAGAAATAGGTATTAAACTTACCAGCCCGGAAAATAAGATTACCAGGATCAGTACAGTTATGCTTGCTAGCAGGGCTGTAAAACGAGTTTTGCCTCCAAGCTCTAGATTGGTAAATGATCGGGAAAAAGAACCGGTTATGGCAAAGCTGCTAAAGAAGGAGCCGCTCATATTTATAAATCCCTGACTAATAAATTCCCTGTTAAGGTCAGTAACTTCTCCAGTCTCTTCTTCCATTATTTTTACAATAGAAAGCACCTGGGTGAAGCCTAAAATTGCAATTGATAAAGCGGAACTGCTCAGAATTCGGAAAGCCTGCAGGTCAAACTGAGGTAATTGAAAGGGCGGCAGAGAAGCATCGATACCACCTATAATTGTCAGATACTGATGCAAATCAAAGACAATAACTGCAATTATTGCTGCAATGACTCCCACCAGATAAGAGGGAAGCCGGGGAGAAATTTTCTTGCATAAAAGAACTACAATTATGGTGAATATTCCCATAGCCAGACCATAAAAATTAGCCTGATCAATATTGTTGATGAGATTAATAATATTGGTAATCACATTACCGGATTCAGCGGGGATTTCAATCTCCAGGAAATTTTCCAGCTGTCCGGAGATTATTATTATCGATACACCAGTGGTAATTCCGGTAATCACAGTATCGGAAACGTAATTTACCAGATTCCCTATTTTAATTAAACCCAGGATTATTTGAAAAGCTCCCACTAAAAAGGTCAAGAGTATAACGAATTGCAGATAATTCTCCGGGGTTACGGCACCTATAGCATTAAGGCTGCTGGCAATAGTTACCGAAACCATATTGGTAGGTCCGACGATCATATAATTTGAACTGCCGGCTATGAAAAAGAGTATGTTAGAAACAATAAAGGTATATAACCCATAGATGGGGTTAAGACCAGCCAGCAGTGCAAAAGCCATTACCTGCGGCAGGCTAATAGCCGCCACCCCTAATGCGGCGGTAAGATCCTGGGAAAAATATTTTAATTTGTAGTTAGAAATAGTAGTAATAATATTTGGCAATGATTTTGAGTTTCAACCTCCTGCTAATATTTTTTGTATTGCAATTAATAGTCTATCACTCAACTTTCGGAGATGAATAACAAGCTGTGCTATTTCAAGACCTTTTAAAGTCGAACTTCCAGAAATGACTTTACACATCCGACGATATCATCAAGCTCTTTTTAGAATAAACCGGCACACTGACCCCGATATTATGATTTTGGTTTTGTTTTGAAGCCTCCACTTTAAATCCTTTTCTCTTTTAATTCAGTAATATCATCATACATGACATAAGCACCCTCTAGTTCTCCCTCGATTATTATAGGCACACCACGGAATATAAATTCTTTTGGATTTCCCCACTTATCATACCGGGTACCTTCCCCTGTTAATCTTTTGCTCTGGAGAATTTCCTCTGTCTTTTTCCTGCTGGAATATCCTTCTTTTCTCCACTCCATATTACATCGTCCAGATATTCCCTCTTTATTTCTGGCAAACTATAACCGAAAACTTCTGAAAACTCTTCATTTATATCTACAATATCACCGTCATCATTAATCATAGCTATATGGTATGAACTCATCCAGGCGCACTGGATAAGAACCAGTCACAATATATTTTCAGCTTTATTTCTAACTTTTTTCTTAAAATTTTCTCGTGGACGAAAACCGAGTTCTGCATATAGATTTTGCAGGTCTTTCCGTTTAAAGTTAACTGCGCCATAAATCAAAATTAGGGCAAATAAAATCATACTGGGCGACCAGCCTGGCAGCTCTTTGTCCCGGGCAAAAACCAGGTCAAAGCTATCTTTAACCAGCTGTTCATAATCACTGATAATTTCCTTTAATTCGGCAATATTTCTAACGCCTATAAGTTTTATGCCCCTGGCAGCCTCCCCCAAAAAGAAATCCTTACCAGTAGTTTTTCTGGGGAGATTTTGCGACCATTCATCTATATAAGCGGTCAAATTTTGCATAACTTCATCAACTTTCATAAATTGTCCCAGAGTAAACTTGTTTATATCAACATCTCCCGGTTGCTCTTTGATCTGCAGCTGAATGTTATCTTCATATTTTTCAAGATCATCTCTCAAACTAATAAATTCATCATCAGCAACCTCCAGCAGGGCAGAAAGCCGGGCAAAACGGCGATTTATGGAATCAGGAATTTCCTCTTTATATTTATATCCCAGGTCATGTTCTATTTCCGCCCAGGCGTGCTGAAGAATGGTGCGAATTTGAATTTCGAAAAAAAGACCGGATAATTTATCATTCTGTTTCACAGGTAGTGTATTTGATTTAAATCTGGCCACTTTATGCAGTGAACTATAACCAAATTCTTGATAATCAAAGCCTTTTCTTTTATCGATAGAATGTCTGGGATCGATATTAAAATTATCTTCCAGTATTTCCCCCACTACATCAATTTCATCAGCAAAATATGTAACAATTCTTACAGCGGTTAAATCTTTTATTTCCGATAAACTATCGTAATCTTTTCCCGGTCTCCTCACCTTCTCCGCTAAACTGTCGATAGATTTAGTCCGGGCTCTGACTGAGTGAATGTTTATTTTGGTTTTATTCTCCAATATTTCTTCAATAAATTCATTCACAGCCTCTTTCAGCTGCTCATATAAAAACTTTTTTTGTTTATATTTCGCTATAATATCTACCGCTCTCATAGTTTTTCCTCCTGCTACCACTAAAGGGCTGATGCTGTCTCCGCCTTATCTGGCTGTCAACGTTAACTTGCTTTCTAAAAACAGGCTAAATAAAGATTATATACAGGCCGTAGCCTAAAATGGCGATCAGGAAAATCAGGAAAATGACCGTAACAGGCCCGGGCATGGCCAGGAGGGAAAATCTTTTTTCCTGGACAATCCTATCCTGGGCTGTGCGATACTCCTCCGACAATTCCTCTAACTGCATATCTGCATAATGCCATAATACTTCCCAGACTTTGATTTCCTTGCCATTGCGATAAACTATGGCATCCTCCATGTTCTCAAGAGGTCTGCCATCTTCATCTCTGGGTTTTACCGCCATAAAGGGAAGATATTTATTTATTTCGGGCAGATATTCTAATATATAAAAGTCAGCGACCACTCTGTAAAGTTCATCGCCGCCTCTTTTTAGGGGCTTATAGTCCCCGGAACTTTTGAGCTGGGCGCCCTCTCCGGTATACACTTCTGCTGACAGAACTGATCTGCCGGTGGGAACAGGTATATACAGACGGGGGATCCTGAACAGGGAGGCCCGGCGCCTATCATACGTATATCTGAGACCTGAAACCTGGAAGAACTGTCTCACCCCCATATACTCGCTTAAAAATGAAGAAACTTCCAGGATTCTAATTATTTCTCCCTCTGTCAGATAAACTTCCACAAGAGGATAACCGGGGCGGCCGTCCTTCCCGCTGAAAAGGCTGGAGCTGGCTGCCAGCTCATAATAGCTAATTTTATCTTTCGACCAGGGCATATCACCGGGCTTAAGTCCCCCGCGAATCAAACCATTGGCCTGAAAGGCAAAATCGACTCTGCCGCCCAGAATATCCTGGGTTCCCAGCCTCATGGCATCTGTGAAAAAGTTGCCGAAGGAAGTATCGCTGAACATATACTCCTCTGTGAAGGGAACATCCATCGTAAAGGGAGCAGCGAAAAGATCTTCATAACGGCCATCCGTGGTTTTTTCGGTGTAATTTTTAAGAACTTCTGTTTTTTCATTCGTCTCCCGGGCCAGATCTTCATCGGGTTTTATGGAATCATCTATTTTCTCCAGATAGGCCTGATCTCTTTCCTTATTTTTCATCTCCAGAACCTCTCTCCCGGGATAATAGCTTAAATCCAGAACCCCCAGATATTTAAAATGCTCTTCGGCCTGAACTATGATGGTGTTGTATACTTCCCGGGGTTCTTCCAGTCGGGTGTGAGAATGTCCTCCAACGATGAGATCGAGATCCTCCATATTTTTAGCCATTTCGATATCCTCTTCTAATCCCGAGTGAGATACGCCAATTATGACATCGGCCCCCTGTTCTTGAAGCTGGTATTTCATTTCCACAGCAGTATCCAATCTGTCGGCAAATTCCATGGGTTCTGTGCGGGGATTTACCAGCTCGGCATTTTCTCCCAGCAGACCAAAAAAGCCCAGGGTCAGATTGGAAGATACTTCCTCAATATAAGTTCTTTTAATTGAAATATCCTGCAGCTCATGTCCGGGAGGGATCTGGAGGTTGGATGCTAGCAGGGCTGTATTATCATGAGCTTCAGGATAACCGGCTGCTCTCAAATAATCTGCCAGACCTTCTGGCTCAAAGTCGAATTCGTGGTTCCCCAGAGTGACGAGATCATAGCCTGTTTCCTGCATGAGATCCAGCGTTGTGGACCTGCCCTCTAAAGTCAACCAGGAAAAAGGACTTCCCGATAGAAAATCACCGGCCGATATCAGCATGATCTCTTTGGCCCATTCTTCCCTGGTTTTTTTCTTCTCCTGAACCAGGGAGGCCAATCTTTTTAGACCCCCCACAGCGGAATCCGACTTTTCTGGATGATGGTCCAAAACTGAAGCATGGGGGAGAAGACGCGAGTGTTCATCATTGGTATGCATAATGGTAAAATTTTGCGGTTGAGAACTGGCAGAAGACCGGAAGGAAAAACCGCATACAAACAGTATAATTGCTATCATTTTAAGGATAAGGGCGATTTCCATGCTTAAAGCTCTAAACATGAATTTTTCCTCCCTGAAGTAAATACATATGAGTGTTTTTTATGAGGTTCTTCTCCAAAACCGTCATAAGGCGAAGTGATACTCGAAATTTTTCGAACCCGG
>CAZVZM010000101.1:0-5491 GCA_964630835.1 uncultured Halanaerobiaceae bacterium | reverse complement strand
CGCTGATCAAACCTTCGCTGGCAGTAGCGCTTGTCTTTAGAACTCTGGATGCCCTGAGGGTATTTGATGTGTTCCATGTAATGCTGGCCAGATCCAGATACTCGATGGCTACAATGAATTATTATGAGCTGGTTGGCAATAGAAATATGGGCTTATCCTCAGCAATTGGAGTTTTGATATTTATTATCATATTTATCTTTGCAGTTGCCTACATGAGACTTCTGGGGGTGGATGAATAGTGATAGATTTCAGGGAAAAACCGGCAAAATCCATACTGTTTTTGCTTATGCTGGCCATAATTATCATTTATCTGCTTTTCCCTTTTTACTGGGCTGTTAACTCTTCTTTGAAAACAGAAGCACAGCTTTTCATGACTCCGGCCACGATGATACCTCGTGATCCAGTAACACTTGAGATTTCACCCAGCTTAGATAACTATATCCATATATTTCAATCCGGAGAATTCATCAGAGGCCTTAGAAACAGCGCTATAGTGGGGGTTAGCTCGACATTTTTGGCTCTCATGGTTGGATCATTTGCAGCTTTTGCGCTGGGAAAGCTTAGATTTCGCGGTAAAAAACCCTCACTTTATATAATTCTGGCTATGACTATGTTTCCGCAGGTTACTATACTGGCCGGACTCTATGCCATCATCACAAGATTGCCTCTTGGGACTGTTCCCGGGATGATATTTTCCTATCTGATTTTCACCCTGCCCTTTACCACCTGGGTCCTCACTTCATTTTTCAAAGATTTGCCTATCGAAATAATGCAGTCGGCACAGGTGGATGGAGCCACGCCGATGCAGACTTTTTATCATATCCTTCTTCCCCTGACTGCTCCCGCTCTTGTTACATGCGGACTTCTGGCCTTTATTCAGTGCTGGAATGAATATGTTTTCGCCCTAACATTCACCTCCATTGATCCCGGGGCCCGCACAGTTCCCGTGGCTATAGCCCTTTTCACAGGAGAGGCGGCCATGCAGGAGCCCATGGGAGAAATCCTGGCAGCTGCAGTCGTTGTCACCATTCCGGTGGTTTTACTTGTTCTCATTTTCCAGAATCGAATTGTAGAAGGGCTAACAGCAGGAGCTGTAAAAGGATAAAGTTTTTCCAGGATTGAAAAATAAACTTAAGCACCAGTTACATTATATAAATTTTGTTGGAGAAAGGAAATGTCTTTATGGAAGGAACAACTATAAAGGATGTAGCAAGACAGGCGGACGTCTCTCCTGCTACCGTATCCCGGGTTTTGAATGACAGCTCAAAGGTTAGAGAGGAAACCAGACTAAAGGTGGTTGAAGCCATAAAAGAGCTGGAATATGAGGTTAATGAATCAGCCCGGACGCTGAGAACAAAAACCAGCAGGTTAATTGGAGTTATAGGAGCCAGGTTAAATAATCCTTTTCTTATGGATCTCCTGCAGGCTGCTGAAGCAATTGCCCGGAAGGAAGGTTTTAACCTGCTGCTTGGTGATACAGGAGATAGCTTGCTCAAAAAAATTGATCACCTGCAAATTATGAAGCAAAAAAATGTCGATGGTATAATAATTATAAGCTCCAGCTGGCAGGAGGATTTTTTAAAGGAGCTGGAAAAAAGTCCGCTTCCGGCGATAATAGCCTCCGGTCATATCAGAAGAAAAAAAATATCGAGCACTGGAATAAACAATAGAAAAGCAGCTGAAGAGGTTATAGAATACCTGCATGAAAATAATCACAACAAAATTGGAATTATAAGAGGGCCCCTTTCCGATAAAATATCCAGCGAAGAAAGACTGGGAGGTGTGAAAAAAGCTTTTAAAAATCTCAATATATGCTGGCGTGAGGAGCTGTGTTTTGCCGGGGATTTTTCATTTGAGTCCGGTTATCGCGGAGCCAGGGAGTTAATAAAAAAAGAGAAGGATTTAACAGCAATTTTTGCCTTCGATGATAGAATGGCTATAGGAGCTATGAGAGGGGCTGAATCTCTGGGCAAATCTATACCAGGAGATATATCGGTGGTCGGTTTTGATGATATTGAGCTTTCCCGCTTTGTAAAGCCCTCTTTAACCACCGTGCACCAGCCATGTTCCAGGCTGGGTAAAGCAGCAATGAAGCTCCTTATCTCCACCATTGAAGGCAGGAGCGAGGAAAATAAGCATGTACAAATAGAACATGAGCTTGTGAAACGGGAGAGCACAGAAAAGGGCGGAGTATGATTTTGGGACCTTCTCCATAATTGTTGGTGAAATTTACGAAATATGCCGAAAACTAAACTGAAGCATAGGAAAAATTTCATTGTGAGCGGAGCCTTGTAGCTTACTCCAACAACTGATGTGGAGAAGAACCAGGATAATAAATATACATGCACCCAGAATTTATATCATGTTTTTCAGAATAAATTGTTTTTCCGCTGTCAATATTTCCCTCCAGTTTAATATTGAAACTGGAGGGGTCTCTATTTTCAGGAGCTTCTGTCTTCTTTATAGCAAATAAACGGAGGTTATAAGATGAAAAATAACAAAAATTATGATTTTGACAAAACAGTAAATCGATGCAATACAGGATCTGTTAAGTGGGATTTGAGAAGTTCATTTTTTCCAAATTCAAATGTCACTCCTCTCTGGGTGGCCGATGCGGACTGGCCAACTGCACCTGAGATAATTGATGCCCTAAAAAATAGATTGGATCATGGAGTCTTTGGCTATACTTTTCCCGATAAAGAATTAAAAAGTGCGGTATGCGACTGGTATATCAATCAATATAACTGGAGTATTAAGCCAGAGTGGTTAACTTTTATCAGTGGTGTGGTGCCGGGAATCAGGGTTGCTTTAGAGGATTTCACCTCTGAAGATGCTGGCATTCTTATTCAACCCCCCGTTTACTATCCCTTCTTTGATGTGATAGAAAAGTCAAGAAGAAATATAATTGAGAATCCTCTTGACTATGATCCTGAAATAGATCGTTACAGAATTGATTTTCGCAACCTAAAAAGAAATCTGAAAGATAATCCTTCGGCAGAAGCTTTGATTCTGTGCAGCCCTCATAATCCGGTAGGCCGGGTCTGGAGTAAAAAAGAACTAAACAAGCTGGGAAAGCTGTGCAGAGAGAACGGTATTACAATTATTTCCGATGAAATTCACTCAGATTTCACCTTTGGAGATCATCAGCATATTCCTCTGGCTTCTCTTTCTAAAGAATTAGCCCATAATACTATTACTTTACATTCTCCTACAAAAACTTTTAATCTGGCAGGTCTGAAGATCGCCTTTGCAGTAATTCCTGATCGAGAAAAGCGCCGCTCCTTTCGAAAGGCTGCAGATAGGCTGATAAAGGGAAGCAATATAATGGGTTATGAAGGGCTGCGGGCGGCCTATAAAGAGGGGAAAAACTGGCTTGGAGCTCAGCTTGAATATCTTGAAGGTAATCTAAACACAGCAGGGGAAATTTGCGGAGAACTTCAGGGGATTAATTTAATTGAACCGGAGGGCACATATCTGGTATGGATGGACTTCAGCAATTCTGCATTTTCTTCTGAAGAGATTTCCCATATTTTATTTCACAGAGCAGAGGTGGGACTGGAACCAGGGGAATGGTTCGGGGAACAGGGCGAAGGATTTTACAGATTAAATCTGGCCACACCCAGATCTCAATTGCAGGATGCTCTGCAGCGGCTGGCTGCAGCATGGAAATCTGCGGGAGGTTAAAGAAATGCTTGGAACCTGTGTTGTGGGTGGGGGGCCCGCCGGGCTTATGGCCTCAATACAGGCAGCAGATCAGGGGAGATCGGTGCTGCTCATTGAAAAAAACAGCAGCCCCGGGAAAAAACTTCTTCTGACCGGGAAAGGACGCTGCAATTTGACCAGCACCCTGAGGCCGAAAGAGGTAATTGATAAAGTTTTTGTCAGTGCCAGTTTTCTTTACGGAGCTCTTTACCGATTTACTCCCAATAACACCTGTGAATTTTTCACCAGAAGAGGCCTGAAATTGAAAGAAGAAAGGGGCCGCAGAATTTATCCCCAATCCGATAATGCTGAAGATGTTAAAAATGTTTTGCTCTCTGCGGCCAGAAGTTCCGGCGTTGAAATTATGACTGATACTGAAGCTGACAGATTAATGATAGATAAAGAGGGAAGGTGTCGGGGAATAATTACTCAGTCTGGCGAAGGAGTGGAGGCAGAGCGAACTATTCTTGCTGCTGGTGGCATGACCTATCCACACACTGGTTCCGATGGCAGCGGGTTTAAATTGAGTAAAGAGGCAGGGCATTCTCTCAAACCTCAACCTGCTCCGGCTCTGGTGCCGCTAAAAGTCAGGGAAAATTGGCCGACACAAGCTGAGGGATTAAAGCTGAAAAATATCCGCCTCTCACTTTGCAGGGATGAGGAGGTTGTGTATTCTGATATAGGTGAAGTGAAACTAAAACAAAATGAAATTGCAGGATCTCTAGCCCTCGCTGCCAGCTGTTACTTTGAGCATATAGAGGATATTAACTGCAGGATTTCTCTGGATTTAAAGCCGGGTCTAAGTCTGAAAAAGCTCGACAAAAGGCTGCAGCGTGATTTTAAAAAGTATCATAACAAACTTTTCAAAAACTCCCTCAACGATCTGCTTCCTTCTCAAATGCTGCCAATCGCAATTAATTTATCCGGTGTGCCTGCAGATAAAAGAGTTCATCAAATCAAACGAGAAGAGAGATTAAAACTGGCAAAAACAATGAAAAATTTGACGGCAACAGTTGTGGATAAAGCAGGACCTGAAAGAGCAATTATCACCATGGGTGGGGTTGATACTGATGAAGTTAATCCCGCCAGCATGGAATCCAGACTTATTCCAGATCTCTATTTTGCCGGAGAGGTCCTGGCTCCAGCTGCCCATACTGGCGGACACAACTTACAGATTGCATTTTCCACCGGGTATGTGGCTGGAAAATAAATTGAACCAGAGGTGAAATATCGTGTGAACGGAGTTTCAAATTATCCTAAATAAGAAAACCGCAGTTATAAAACTAACTGCGGTTATCGTTTTATCTAATTCAGTTATTGAACTGGTGGAAATTTAATCGCAAAGTTCAGGTTATTGTGCCCTGCAAATAAAAGTATCAGGTAATGATCTGGCCTCCGCCGGCGTCACTTTCAGGAGTTTCCGCATCCTGAATACTGCTGCTGATTATTTCATTGACATTTTCCATCATCTGATTAAATTCCTGCTGAGCGTTGATAAATTCTTTTATCTCAGGATTTTGCTGCATTTTTGCTTTCAGATTTTGGATTTTCTTTTGCTGCTGACTGTCTATTTCCTGACCGTTCATCTGAGCCATCTGTACTCTTTTTTGCACTGATTCCAGTTCTTCCATAAGTTGACTGGCATCTTCATCATCCATGACAGCCTCTTCGGCTTGTTTCATTTCCTGAAATTCCGCTGACTGAGTAATTTCTTCCGCAAGTTCTTTTGCCTTTTCTTCTATTGCCATTATTTCACCTCGCTTGCTATTTGCTGCATTAATGTTAACAT
>CAZVZM010000100.1:0-5558 GCA_964630835.1 uncultured Halanaerobiaceae bacterium | reverse complement strand
ATGAAATTTTTCCTGTGAGCAGCTATCGCTTTACAGGCATATGTCGTAAATTTCATGAACGGTTATTGAGAAGATCCATAGTGTCTATTTTTCAGGACCTTTTGATAGTGTGCCAAAACAAAATTCTACCGAATAATATGAATAAAAGTAAGAATAAGCAAAACAGTCTGTTGAGAGTTTTGCAGACCACATATTTATTATAACACAATGATATGCTAAATCGCAATTATTTGAAAATTCATAGTATCACTACAAATGAATTGATAATCGATCTGAGAAGAAGATCCCCAATTGTAAATACAGTAAAAATGTTCTGCGTCTGTTTAAGGTTTGACGAGTTCCACCCTTCTATTCTGTCTTTTCCCCTCATCAGTTTCATTGGTCGAAGTGGGAGAAAGGGGGCCAACGCCAAAAGCATTAAGGCGACCTGCCTCAATATTATAATCTCCAATCAAAGCTTCTACCACTGACTGCGCCCTTCTCTCCGATAAATCTATATTGTACTCCAGTCCTCCGGTGCTGTCCGTATGCCCCACAACATGGAGATCAAGATCGGGATTATCATTCATAAGATCGGCAATTTTAGCGATTGTAGGCTCTGATTCCTGCTTGATTTGATCGCTATCCACATCAAACAAAATCCCGTAAATTGAAGCTCTGCCCCTGCTTTCAATATCCTGCATGACGCTGTCAACGCTGATCAAATCCGTCATAAGTTCCGTTTCCTCCATAACAACCTGAAAAACAGCCGGCTGGCCATCTGGCCATCTGCTGCCATGAAAACCGTGGGTGGCGGCGTAAACAGATACATATACATCACCCTCTGAACGGCTCAGCCTGGCTGCAATATAGCGGGCACTATCATTATCAGAATTAACTCCATCGAAAGTGGTTTCAGATGCCTCTCTAAAATTCACTCCAGAATACAGATTTCTGTAAAAGCTTTCTTCCATATTTCCATTCTGTATGGCTACTATTTCAAAACCATTGTCCTTGAGAGCCTGTTCATAATTTCTAAATATCTCCAGAGGGGAGTGCCTGTCCGGAATCATATAAAAGTATTGAGTCAATCTACCCTCCAGTCTGAGATCTTTTTCAGCGTATTCCTGGTATCCTTCTGCAAAATCCGCCTCTGTCAGCTCACTCAGTGGCAGGATGAACTCATCATAGTCCCGGTATTGATAAAAGCGGATAAATGAACCCGGAAATCGGGATAGCAGGGGATGATCTCTGCTGTCCGTGACGTCTTCGGCCAGTACATTATCGGGAAAATCGTCTGCTTCATCATCTTCATCCTCAATACTCACAAAATCCACATCAACTTCAATGAAGTCAGCCAGAAGTTCTTTTTCCTCCATGACCACCTGAAAAACTGCCGGCTGTCCATCTGGCCATCTGCTGCCATAAAATCTATGATATGCTGTATAAATGGAGACATAGACATCACCTTCAGGGCGGCTTAACCTGGCTGCCATATAGCGGGCACCATCCCCGCGCGGAGCCACCCCGTCAAAGGTTGTCCCGGACGCATCTCTGAAGTTTACTGTAGAATAGAGTTCCCTGTAAAAACGGTCCTCGATATTCCCTTCCTGCTGCGCAATTATCTCAAAATCATTGTTTTTAAGGGCATGTTCGTAATTTCTAAATATTTCAAGAGGGGAATGATTATCGGGAACCATATAAAAATGCTGGGTCATTTTGCCCTCAAGCCTTAAATTATCATCTGAATACTTCTGATAATCTTCTGAAAATTCAGCCTCTGTGAGTTCACTAAAAGGCAGCGTGAATTCATCATAGTCCCTGCTTACATGATATCTGATCAGGGATCCCGGAAAACGCGAAATTAAAGGATGATCCCGGCTTTCAGCCACATCCTCAGCAGGTACATTATCAGGAAAGGCCAGCACAGCCGTAAAAGAACAAAAGACAAAAGCCAAAATGAGCAATATTGTTGATAAAAATTTTGCCTTCCCGTATTTCATTTTCAATTAACCTCCTATTTAATTTTAAAAATCTTTCAAGCAAAAGATCCTGGCAATTATTTTTGATTTTTTATTACCACCTCCAGATGAAATTTTTCCTGATCCGGGGACAAAATTTTTGGGCCATGGACCTGACTCAGGCTTTGAAAAATTTCAAGTATCACTTCGAATTTCACCCGGAGTCGTAGTGATTGCCCAGAGCATCGGGGGGGCGAGATTTAATAACAGCTCCAGCCAGCACAGCTATTGTGAGCAGATAGGGCAGCATCTGTATAATATTATGGGCAATTGGCAGATCAAGACCCTGCAGCCGCATCTGAAGAGCATCTGTATAGCCAAAAAGCAGACTGGCTCCAAAACCGCCCAGGGGATTCCACTGCCCAAATATATTGGCAGCCAGCGCCATGTAGCCGCGGCCCGCTGTCATATCGCGGCTGAACTGACTGAGATGACCCAGAGAAAGATAGGCACCTCCCAGACCGCAGAGTGCTCCACTCAATAGAACGCTAAAATATTTCATCTTGCGGACGCTGATACCGAGGGTATCAGCCGCCTCGGGATGTTCCCCCGTGAAGCGAATTCTCAAACCTGTTGAGGTTTTGAACATTAAAAACCAGCCCAGACCTATCAGCAGCAGGGTGACGTATACAAAAGGTGATTGCACTCCCAGCACCCGGCCCAGGATGGGAATTTGCTCCAGGATAAAAATTCTTATCACTGGAATGGACTCGACGGAAGGAGAGGCCCCGCGGGTACCCCAGATCAACTGCATCATCCAGGTGGTGAAGCCTAAAACCAGAATATTGAGGCCTACGCCGGCCACGACGTGATTGGCCTTGAACTCGATGATAAAAACAGCAAATATAAGAGAGGTCAAAATACCTACCACAACAGCGTTTAACACTCCTATGTAGGCGGAACCGGTGATATAAGAACCGAGCACACCCGCAAAAGCTCCCATCAAAAGCATACCCTCAAGACCAATATTTATAATTCCGGAGCGCTCGGAAAATGCCCCTCCCATAGCCCCCAGGGCCAGCGGTATGGACATGCGGAGGGCGGCATTGAAAGTATTTAAACTGAAAACTACGGCCAAAATCTCCCCAATCATCTCCATCATGCCCTATCACCTGCCTTTCTCCCGGTAAATATCCGAAATAATTTTATAAAACCGGGAGCAGCAACAAAAAGGATGATAAGGCCCTGCACGACGTCAATAAGATCGGTGGGAATATCAGTAAAGAGCTGCAGGGACATTCCTCCAGCCTCCAGAGCTCCAAAGAGCAGCGCCGCCAGCAAAACCCCCGCCGGATGGTTGCGTCCCAGGACAGCGACAGCTATACCGGTAAAACCATATCCGGGAGAAAAATAGGTGACAAATCTTTCCAGCTGCCCCATGATGATTGTGCTGCCAGCCAGGCCTCCGACAGCACCGCTTATAACCATGGACAGTATAATCATTTTTTTGCTGTCAACCCCACCATACTCCGCCGCCCGAGCATTTTTGCCTACCGCCTGCAGGTCAAAACCCAGCGATGTACGCATGAGCAAAAAATAACTGAGGATAATCACCAGGATGCCCGCCAGGATCCCCAGAGATACCTCTTCTAAAAACGGGAGTCCCGGCAGCAGAGCGGCATCAGGCAGGCGGGCAGTCTGATCGACCGGCCCCTCCACTTTAAAATAATTGGCAGTTAAAAAGGTTGTAGCCAGGATGGCAATTTCATTGAGCATGATGGTGGTGATTACCTCGTGCGCCCCTGTTTTTGCTTTGAGATATCCGGGTATAAATCCCCAGATCCCCCCCGCCACCGCACCTGCCAGCAGAGTAACAGGCAGAAGGAGAACCATGGGCAAAAAGGAAAACCAGAGTCCCACCAGGGCACTGGCAAGAGCTCCCCAGTAAAGCTGCCCCTCCACCCCGATGTTAAAGAGGCCGCTGCGAAAAGCGAGGGCAACCGCCAGGCCGGAAAAGAGCAGCGGAGCAGCGTGCTGGAGAGTCTGTCCCAGATGATAAAGACTGCCAAAGGCGCCGTCAAACAAATGATACAGCGCGCTCTGCACCTCATAACCGAAAATTACCAGCAGCAGGCCGCTCACAATCAACGCCGCGGCCAGGGCCGCCAGAGAATACAGAAGACTGTTTAATTTTTTGCCAAGAATGCCGAACCAGGTGCGCAGAGAGTTCATTTAAATTTCCTCCTCTCTGTAACCTGCCATCAGCATTCCCAGCTCTTCCTCGGCGAAATTGTCCTCCCGGGAGGCAATTATACTCCCCTCATAAATAACAAGAATGCGGTCGCTAAGTAAGCGGAGTTCATCTAACTCGGTTGAGATAAGCAGAATAGCTTTTCCATTTTCACGCATCCTGAGCAGCAAATTATGTATGTTTTCTTTAGCTCCCACATCGACACCGCGGGTGGGCTGAGCGGCCAGAATAAAATCCGGAGATCTGCTGAGCTCCCTGGCTATTATTGCTTTTTGCTGGTTGCCTCCGGAGAGATTGGAGGCAGGAGCAGTAAGCCCCGGGCCGCGAATATCAAACTCCTCTCTCAGAGTGCTGCCATGTTCGGTTATAATATTTTTTTGAAGGATACCGCGCGAGGCAAAAGGTTTTTCCCATTCGGAGCCCAAAATCAAATTCCATTCCAGGGGAAATTCCTCAATTAAACCCCTTTTCAATCGATCAGAGGGTATATGCGCTATTCCCCGCTGACGGCGTTCATATGTAGAAAGATGGGTAATATATTCATCCTTAAAACGAATCTGGCCACTATCAATCTCTCGCAGAGCCATCAGGCTCTCCTCCAGCTCCAGCTGTCCGTTGCCCTCCACTCCGGCCAGCCCGAGGATCTCGCCCTCCTGGATCTTTAAATCAATATTCTTGAGGTCGCATCCTTCCGCGGTGCTGGTGCTCAACTCCTCAACTTCGAAAAGACATTCTCCGGCCGCTACCGGATCTTTTTCAACCCGCAGGATTACCTCACGCCCCACCATCATTCTGGCCAGCTTTTCGGGACTGGCCTCTTCAGCACTCAAAGTTCCCACACGCCGCCCATCGCGCAGCACGGTAATTCTATCGGCGATCTCCATGGTTTCGTCCAGTTTATGGGTGATAAAAATGATCGTGCGCCCATCCTCTCTTAATCTGTCCATAATATCAAATAGCCTCTCAGTCTCCTGGGGTGTCAGAACCGCTGTTGGCTCATCCAGTATGAGGATCTCCGCATCCCGATAAAGAGCTTTAAGAATTTCCACCCGCTGCTGCTCCCCAACCGAAATGTCCTCGATCCTGGCAGCGGGATCAACTTTCAGGCCAAATTCTTCACTTAGCTTTTTTATTTTCTTTTCGGCGCTCATAAGATCCAGCATGCCCCGGCGGGTTATTTCGCTGCCGGCAATGATATTTTCCACCACGGTCAGGCGATCGACGAGCATAAAATGCTGATGGATCATACCAAGCCCGGCCCCGATAGCGTCGGTAGGGCTCTCAATAGTATGTTTTTCTTCCTCTATAAAAATTTCGCCCCGATCCTGGCTGTAAAGACCAAAAAGTATTTTCATGAGAGAGCTTTT
>CAZVZM010000099.1:0-5684 GCA_964630835.1 uncultured Halanaerobiaceae bacterium | reverse complement strand
AGCCCCGGGCGGTAACATTCATATTGGTGATGGGATCGGTGAAATGATTATCCTGTCCGGCGGCGTTGATAACCAGGTCGGGAGAAAAATCATCCAGCACCGGCCGCACGAGTTTCTTTAAGGCGTAGATAAAACCGGCATCACCTGTTCCCGGCGGCAGGGGGACATTTAGTGTACGGGCATACGCCCCCGGTCCGCCGGCTTCATCCGTAAAACCTGTGCCGGGAAAGAGGGTGCGGCCGTCCTGATGCAGGCTGATATGCAAAACGCGGGGGTTGTGATAAAATATGTCCTGTGTGCCATCAGCATGGTGGGCGTCTGTATCGACAAAGGCAATCTTCAAATCAGGACGACGGCGCAGAAGCCAGTCAACCATAATGGCCTCGTTGTTGATGGTGCAGAAACCGCGGGCACCGTGCACCACTCTCATGGCATGATGTCCCGGGGGCCTGACCAGGGCAAAGGTTCTTTCCACCTCTTTTTCAAGCCAGAGCTCCGCCGCTCTAATAGCCCCGCCAGCAGAGATCAGGTGAGGCTCATCCACCATCTCCTCCGTCTCAGGCACGCAAATATGGGTGGATTTTACGGAAGCATAATCACTCAGGTGGGGGTTGAACTCTTCTATCCCGGCAATGTCTGTCAGCCCTTCTTCGTATATCTGATCGCGGGTATATAGAAGCCGCTCCCGGCGTTCGGGATGGGTGGGAGAAATCTGCCAATCAAAGGCCGGGAAAAATATCAATCCCATGCTGTATTTACTTTCGATCTTTTCAGTTTTCTGCATCTCTATCAGCTCCCGGTGCCGAAAAATTATTGCCGGTAAAATGCCCCTCCGGGCCGGGCTTTATCTGCGCCGTAACCTCTATAATCTCTCCGGAGGTGCGAAATCCTGAAACTGTGGGATAGCTCTCGCTGGCCGTGATCTCGATTTCCTCCGCCTTACCCGGACATCTAGAAGCGGTGATATCTCTGGCCAGCTCTCCAGCAGTCTTCCTGTCAAAACTTTCATGTTGATCAAGGCTGCGTTCCAAACCCTCCTCGGGCACAGCAAGCTTTCCTCTTTCTGTGTCAACCCTGACAGTTGTGGAAAGAGTGACCCGGGCACAACCAGCTCCAACTGCATTGGCAGTGTCAGCCTCTGGAAGTATCCTCCAGGAAAGGTTGAGCTTTTCGGCCACTCCGGGAACCAGTCTGCGGGCAGGGCCGCCCATCCCCACAATCATTTGAGGTTTTATATCCCTGTCTTCCAGCAGTTTTTTTATTGTGTGAACAGGCCGATCTTTCAACTCTCTAAGAACTGTGCGGCAGCCTTCGGCAATTTTTTCAGTCGTCTTCTCTATACATTTCCGGGCCAGCTCCTCAGCTGTGAGACCGGAGGCGGAGACCAGCTCTGAAAGCTTCTTTAGAGCGCGATCTCTGTCCATTTCAGCCAGTCTCCCGGCTTTTTGAGCCGCAAACTCCTCCGCAAGATCCGGTTCTAAAATCAGCAGGGCATCGGTGGGTGTAGGGGCAGGTCCCCCCGCTGCTGCCGCCGGACCCAGCCTTTCAGGCCCCACTTCAATTTTTCCCTCCCGGTGAGAAATCTGACTGTCCCCGCCCACGGCCAGTGAGCGGGAAAACAAACCCCGTATCCGGGTGGGCCAGTGATTTATCTGTATCCCCTGAGGTTCAAAGAGGGGCTCTCCTTCGTGAAAAATCCCAATATCGGTTGTTGTACCTCCCATGTCCAGAAGAAAATATGTTCCCGGATCATCTGGCAGAGATATTGTATCCTGCATGGCCATAGCGCCCATTATGCTGGCAGCCGGCCCCGAATTAACCGCTTTAATGGGAGTCTTTTTGAGCTGATCGGCAGTCATCGTACCCCCATCGCTCTTGAGAAAATACAGAATATCCTCGCTGATAGCGGAACCATTGGCCCCACTATTTTTGATAACATTTACGATGCTGCTGCTAAACTCCTGAAGACAGGAGGCGACGGCAGCATCGCAACATGCTGTAACAGCACGCCGGGGAAAATTAAGGCGGGAGGAAAGCCTGTGACCGGCGCTGATAAAGTTTATCTCGTCCATCTCAGCTTCAAGCCAGGAGCAAACCTGCTTTTCCAGGGCGGGATTGCGCACGGAAAACTTGCCTACCACTGCTGCATTTTTTATATTTTTATCATTCATCTGCCGGGCGGCCTCTTTGACTTCCTCCCTGCGGGGTTTTTTAACCACTCTGCCGCGATGATCGACATAACCCTGGAGGGAAAAATTTAAATCACCTGCATAAAAATCTTCGGGTGATCTGCCGGGCCCGGGTATAAGAAGAAGCCCCACGGGTTCAACCTTATCCTGAGCCAGAGCATTGTTGGCAACTGTGGAACTGACCACTATTCGCTCTATTTGCTCTATTTGCTTTTTCCCCTCTATCCCCTCCCCCTCATTACCTTCTCCATCTCTCTTCAGCTCCGGCCGGGAGAGAAGGCTTTCAATCAATTCAAAAACCGCCTTTTCCTCTCCTCGACCGGCAAGAGGAATTTTTTTCGATGTTAAAAGATCTATGGCTTTGCCCGGCCGCCGCTGGAGGATAACACCGTCGGCGTGGGTTCCACCAACATCAATTGCCACAATCATGATAGATTAATCCTCCTGATTATTTCTGTGAGATCCTCTCCTGTTTAAATGACCGGTATGCATGAGATGATCTGATGCTAAAAATTTTAAGTCGTCCATGTCAGATCATTGAGTTTTTAATTTTTCATTCAATCCTAAATACTGGACTTCCATACACACTGCATCTAAAAAAGCCTTAATTTAAAGTTCCTCATACAGACCTGTTATTCCTGCCTGCTTCCATAATATCAAAATTAAAAACCCGGCCGCAAAAGCCGGGCAAAAATTTTTGCCTCATGTTATATTTATTTTTCTAATATATATTAAATCAGGTTCTTTTCCATACATATTAGTCGATTAATTTTAATGAACAAATTCACTTCTATTTATCCTTTGATACCTCCACCGCCAAGGAAGCCGGTGACTATATGATCCTGCACGAGCATAAAGAGTATAATGACGGGTATTGCTCCCAGTATCGCCGCCGCGGAGAAAACTCCCCAGCGAGCTCCATACTGATCCTGAACGAACATATGCAGTCCCACTGCCAGGGTAAATCTCTCGGTGCTGTTTAAAAGGACCCGGGCCAGAACATATTCGGAATAGCTGTGGATAAACTGGATCATAAATACCACCGTCAAAATGGGGCGGCAGAGAGGAACGATGATTTTATAGAATATCTGAAAATGGCTGGCACCATCGATGTAAGCGGCATCTTCTATAGATCGCGGTATGGTATCCATATACCCCTTTACTAGCCAGGTATTTATGCCGATAGCTCCCCCCAGATAGGTTATCACCACGGCCGGCCTGGTATTTATGCCAATTGAAGGAAAAGATCTGCCCACATGTAAAAAGATGATAAATATAGCAACCATCATCAACATCTGGGGAAAGAGCTGAACCAGCAAAAACGTAAAGAGACCATTTCGCCTAAAACGAAATTTCATGCGGGAAAATGGATAGGCTGCCAGTGTTGTCAGAGCTACCGAGAAAAAGGCTGTAACCAGAGATATCCCCACGCTGTTTAACATCCATTTGGTGAAGGGATGTATATCGCTGGTGAAAAGCTCAACATAATGAGAAAGGGTTACTTCATCCGGTATGAGCGGCTGCCCCACAATAGTATTTGCAGGATTAAAGGAAGCCGAAAGAGACCAGACTATGGGAAATAGAGCAAATATTAATATAAACCAGATGATAACGTGTTTTAATATACGCATCCATGTTGGGGTGTAATTATTCATTTTCTTTCACTTCCTCAAGTGCGCCCGTATACTTAAAGTTAAACCATGTCAGGACAGCTGTAATCATAAACACCATCACCGCCACAGAGCTGGCAAGTCCGAAATCAGATCCCCTGCCCGCTTCAAATGAAAGCCTGTAGGTGTAAGAAATCAAAATATCAGTTCCCCCGGCCGGGGTTTGAGCTCCCGCTATTGCCGGACGCCCCTCATTGAAAAGATAGATGACATTGAAATTATTGAAGTTAAAAGCAAAAGATGCGATCAGCAGCGGTGCCAGAGCGACCAGAACCATGGGCAGTGTTATATGGCGAAACTGCTGCCAGCGAGAGGCGCCGTCTATTGCTGCAGCTTCATACAGGTTGCCCGGTATGCTCTGTAAAGCTCCCAGACCCAGTAGCATCATGTAGGGAAAACCCAGCCAGAGATTGATGACTACCAGGGCAAACCGGGCCCAGAATACATTCTGCAGCCAGGGAAGTCCGCTCACCCCCAGGGTTTCCAGTATTCTGTTTACCACCCCCACTGAGGGATTAAACATTCCGCGCCATATTAAAACTGAAATGAAGGCCGGAACCGCATAGGGTAAGATCAAAAGCACCCGATAAAGTTTTCTAAACTTCATAGTGCTGTCGTTAAGAATAATAGCAACAAAAAGCCCCAGAGCAAAAGTCGTGGCTACACTAAGAAAAGCCCATTGAAACGTCCACACAAACACCCTGATAAAGGGCCTTGTTACCCGGGGATCAGTTAGTATGGTTTGATAGTTATCCAATCCCACCGAAATTTGAAATCCTGGGTCCAGCCTTTCTCCCTCCTGATTGACAAAATGCCCCTCATGGGGTCTGTATTCCTCTCCGGTCCTGAGATCAACTATCTTATCTTTATCTTCAATATATTCGTAGCTGGGCTTATAGAGGGCAAACCTGTTAAGATCCCTCATTCTCATAAGACTTTCGTTATATTCAAACTCCTTCCGCTCCAATCTGGAAACGTTCTGTATAACTTCCTGCCGCTCCATCTTTTCCATGCCCATAACTGTGTCAATCTCACCATCTCCGGTCGTATCCTCAAGCCCGGGATCGTCTTCATCAATAGGAACTGCTTCTCCCTCCTGCGTCAGGAAAAGAGAACCATCTTCTCTATCCTCAAATAATATTGTGATTTCGTCCGTTTCCTCATCTATAAATGCATAAAAATTAAATTCTCTGGGATCCTCCGGCCTGTGATGCCTCCCGGTGATCTGATTTATCGCCTGCTGTTTATCCAGTATATTTCCAGTGCCATAATTTGTGAAGGAGATATAAACTGTATAAAATACCGGAAGAAGAACGAGCAGCACCATAAATATTGTTCCGGGTAGAATATATTTTAAATGATAATTTTTATTGCTAAGATAAACATAGTTAACTGCTATTACTCCCAGCACAAGTATGGCCAGGAAAAAATAACTGTCCTGAACAAACAATATAATAGCAGCCCAGACAGCAAAAGCATTAAAAAATCCTAAAAATATTAACTTAAATAGGAACATCCTATTCCATTTAAACAAAAAAGACTACCTCCTTATAAGCCTTTCTACAGAGTTTCTACAGAGATGGAAATAATCCAAAACACCTAACACCCCACAGATAAACTCTGTGGGGGGCAGGTGTTAGAATTAATCCAGCTCCATGGAACCGAACAATTTACTGAAGTTCCTGTTCTATCAACTCTACAGCGTCATCCAAAGCAGGCTGCACATCCTGTTCTCCTGTTAAAATTAAATCCAGAGCATCTTCCCAGGCCCCCCAGACTGCTGACATTTCTGGTATCGCAGGCATTGGTGTTCCGTCAGCAGCGC
>CAZVZM010000098.1:0-5908 GCA_964630835.1 uncultured Halanaerobiaceae bacterium | reverse complement strand
TTTTATGGCTAATTCCAGAGAGGATTTAACAGATAAGACCGGCTCAGATGCTAAAAAGGATGGCAGAAAAGATCGCCGCACACGCAACAAAAAGAAGGTGCTCAATGCGTTTTTGGATCTTGTAGAGGAGCAGAGGGGTTTACCCTCTACAGAAGACGTTGCTGAAAGAGCCGGGGTCTCTCGCAGATCAATATTTCGCTATTTTGAGGACTTAGATCAACTGATTGCGGAATCATATAACTTTCAGACCGATAAACTGCGCGAAAAATTCCCTCCTCCGAATGGGATGGGGCCGCAGGATAGTAAGGTAAAAAAAATTGAAGAATATATTGACCATCTCAGCGCAATTTATGAATACACTGCCTCTATGCGCGAGGTTTTGTCGGAAAAAGGCCTTCCTCCGGAAATTAGAACCAGGGTTAACAGGATGATCAGCGAAACATTGCGCGAACGGCTGGCCAATTTTTTTCGTCCATTTTTTGAGGATTGTGATTTTGAGGAGTATCTGAAAAGTAAAAATGATGGCGAGAAAAAGTGCAAAAATCTTTTATATGCTCTTGAGGCTTCGTTATCTCCTGAAAGCTGGGATTACCTGCGCGGTTCATGTGGACTTTCTACTGAAAAAGCAAAACAGGTATGGATTGAAATGTTGATAAACCTTTTTAACGTGAAATGAGTATGGCAGTCTGACTGCCGTTAGAACTTCTGTGTAGCTCCCAGAAAATCTACCCTGATTATGACCGAAAAATTTAACTGCAGGTGTGGTGATTATCATGCTCATAAAAATATTTCGGAATGGAAATTATAAAAATAAAATTATATTTTTGCTTGTGATGCTTTTCGCTCTGACACTTATATTTTATCAGGCTGACATTGTTCAACCTGCTCCCGAAGAGGATACAGAAGGATTTTCCGAATACAGTGAGTCCGAAAACAATGAACCGGAGGCTGTGGAAGTAGTGCAGGCGCGAGAGAGCGGAGCAGCTGAAGAGAAAGTTTTTGATGGATTTACCGAGCCCATTTCAACCACCAAGGTCATACCCGGTGTAGGTGGAGATGTTCAAGAGATAAGAGCTAACGTGGGGCAGGAAGTCCAGGCAGGAGAACTTTTGGCTCGCCTGGAGGCTGAGGCCCTAGATCTGGGCTTAAAAGCCGGCGAGGAGGCCTTAAATCAGGCCAGGCTTGAAATGGAAATGGCACAAACAGGAGCCCGCGAGGAAGAACTGCAGCAGGCTAAAGCTCAATACGAGGCAGCCAGCGAAAGCCTGAAGCTGGCTGAGGATGCCTATGAAAGGGCAGAATATCTGTATAAAAATGATGTTATACCCAGAAATGAACTGGATGAAGCAGAGGGTGCTTACATCGAGGCAAGAGCTCAATATCAGGCGGCCGAGCAGGATCTCAATATGGCCCGGGAGGGTGCCAGGCCGGAAGAGATAGAGATGGCTCGATCTGCCATAGCTGAAGCAGAATACGAACTGGAGCAGGCCCGCTTAAGCCAGGAAGATCTCAATGTAACTGCTCCTGTTTCTGGAACAGTTGGAATGGTGCCGATAGAGGAAGGTATGATGATTGGAGAGGATACCACTGTGGCTGTAATAATGGATATTGACAGGCTTCATTTTGTCGTGGAGTCATCCGCTCGCAGATTTGCTGACATCAGCACGGGGCAAAGAGCTGAATTAACCTTTGACTCTCAACCCGATGAGTCCTATACAGGATACGTTGAAAAAGTTTATCCCGCCGCCGATGAGGACAGCGGTCAGTTTGAATTTAAAATTGCCTTTGACAATCCTGGACATGCAATAAAAGCGGGAGAATACGGAGAGGCAAGAATACAGATTGGTGAAGATGAACCCGGCGTTGAGGTGCCAGCCTCTGCTGTAAAAACTGACGAGGATCCTCACATATATCACCTGGAAGATCAGATGCTGCGCCGCAGTGATGTTTCCATCCACGAGGAAAAAGAGGACAGCTATATCATTACCGGAAATATTAGTCGGGGAGACCTTCTGACAGAGACTATTGAAGATGAATATTATGATGGTTATGAGGCGGAGTATGTCGAGGTGGTCAGCTGGTGAATATTCCCAAAATAGCTGTTGACAGGCCGGTTGCAGTGACAATGGTGATCCTGCTTATGGTTTTAATGGGAAGCTTTGGACTTACCCAGCTGCCGCTTGAGCTCATGCCCGACATGGATCTGCCCGTTATAGTTGTTATTGCGGAATTTCCCGGGGCAGGACCATCCGAGGTTGAGGATCTGGTGGTGCAGCCGCTGGAGGAATCCCTTCAGGCTGTTACAAATGTTTCCTCAATCACAGCCATCTCTCAGGATGAAGAAGCCCAAATTATAATGGAATTTGAGTGGGGGACCGATCTGGATTTTGCTATCCAGGATGTAAGAGAGCAGATAGATCTTGTCCGGGATATACTCCCGGATGATGCAGAAGACCCCTTTGCCCTGCAGTATGATCCCACTGAAATGCCAGTTCTGGAATTCGGAGTCAGCGGCGAGGGCGAAATGCACGAGGTTAGGCAGGTTCTCGATGATGATGTAATTCCCTCTCTGGAGAGACAGACTGGAGTTGCCGAGGTGAACATCCTCGGCGGACAGGAGAGAGAAATACAGGTTGAAATGATGCCGGATCGTCTGCGCCGACACAATATAGCAGTTTTCGATGTTATGGAGTCCATTTATGCCTCCAATCTGGATCTTCCCGGAGGCGATGTTACTCTCGGAGGGGACGAAGAATATCTCGTTCGCACTCTGGGCAGCTTTCAGAGCTTAGAAGAAATAGGTGATGTCCCGGTTCCCGGGGGCGGAGGACTCTATTACCTCCAGGATGTGGCTGATATTTATTATGGATTGACCGATCAGGATACCATCGTGCGTCTCAATGGTGAGGAAAGTCTGGGTCTCACCATAAACCAGGAGGCTGATGCCAATACCGTAGAGACAGCAGAGGCAGTGCATGATCAGCTTTACAGGCTTCAGAATGAGCTGGATTATGATCTAAATTTCACTATCATCCAGGATCAGGCCGAATATATAGAGGTGGCCATACAGACTGTAGTCAACAATGCTGTGGTGGGTGCTATTCTCGCCGTAATAATACTATTTTTATTCCTGAGCAGCTTTTCCACCACTGTTATTGTGGCTGTGACGATACCGGTAGCAATTATAGCCACCTTTTTCCTGCTGTTCCAGGCCGGTCTGCAGCTCAATATGCTGACTCTCGGGGGGCTGGCGCTGGGGACCGGGATGCTGGTCGATAATTCAGTGGTTGTTACAGAAAATATATTCCGCATGCGCGAGGGTGGCAAAAAAATCCGGCCTGCAGCCATAGATGGGGCGGTTGAGGTTGGTGTCCCCATAGCGACCTCCACATTTACAACAATGGCAGTATTTCTTCCGGTCGTTTTTATTGAAGGTATAGCCGGCGAAATTTTCCAGGATTTATCCTTCAGTGTGGCCTTCTCACTGCTTGTATCCCTGATAGTAGCTTTATCGCTTATACCCATGCTCTCCCGGAGGCTCCTTGCCCGCATGGATCTCGAAAAAGTGAGAAGAAAACAGCGCGAGAGCAGGGTTAACCGCCTGCTGGAAAGGTTAAAAACAAAATATGATAAACTGATTAAACTGCTGCTGAAAAAGAGAAAAATTACAGTGGCAGTTATTCTCGGCGTATTTATTATTACCCTGGCTGTCGCCGGCTGGATGGGACAGGAGTTTCTCCCGGAGATGGACGAGGGTCTTGTGGATGTGAGGGTGGAGATGCCGCCGGGCACCACTCTTGCAGATACGGAAGAGAGGGTAGCTCGCCTGGAAGAGGAAATAGGGCAGTGGCCGGATATAAGAAATGTTCAGTCGGAGGTAGGAGTGGGAGGCGTATCATCTGACGCTCGCATGACGGTAGAGCTTGTTGATCTGGGTGAGAGGGATCAAAACACAATGGATATCGTAGAAGAGGTTCGCCAGCTGGCCGACCTTGTTCCAGAAGCAGATCTGGAGGCTTCAAACCTGTCTCTGGTTACAGGTGGTGGTGACGAAGAAGGTGCTCCGATAGTTATTGATCTTCTCGGTCCCGATAGAGATGAGCTGGAAGAGATCGGAGAAGAACTGACAGCCAGAATTGATGAAATGGAATTTACCACCGATGTCAGTCTGGGTGTTGAGGAGCCCAGGCCGGAGCTGCAGGTCAACGTGGATCGCCGCCAGGCCGGAAATTATGGTCTGACTGGAGCTGAGATTGCAGAGGGAGTTAATGCAGCTATTGATGGGGAGGTTGTTACACGTTTTGAGGAAGAGAGAGAGGATGCTGACGACCAGCAGATAGATGTGCGCCTTCGCTATGGCGGGGGAGTGAGAGAAGATATTGCCACCATAGAAAGCATGCCCCTGGCCAATGCTCAGGGTCAGATAATGCCGCTGGATCAGGTGGCTGATTTAACTTACGGACTCAGCCCCGTTGAGCTTACCCGTATTGATCAGACTGAAGCGGTGAGCATTTATTCCGATCACGTGGATATCGACCTGGGAGGGGCTGTGGATGAGATTGAGGAATTGCTGGATGATTACGGCCTTCCCGCTGGTGTAGTTTATGAATTTGGCAGCGAGACAGAATGGATGCGAGATGCCTTCGATGATCTCTTCTTTGCCCTGCTTTTAGCTATAGTGATAGTATTTATGCTGCTGGCAGGACAGTTCGAGTCATTATGGCAGCCGCTGGTTGTGATACTGAGTGTTCCCTTTGGCCTGGTGGGGGTCGTATTTGGGCTTCTTCTCACAGGGCGCAGCCTGAATGTCGCCTCCTATATCGGTGTAATAATGATGGTTGGTATTGTGGTTAATAATGCCATAGTGCTCCTGGACTATATTAACCGCCAGATTGCCGAAGGAGGACAGCGGGAAGATGCCATCTCCCGGGCCTGTCAGATAAGGTTGAGGCCAATCCTCATGACCACTCTCACCACAGTGCTGGCCATGTTTCCACTCTCGCTGGGTATCGGTGAAGGAGCGGAAGTTCAGGCTCCAATAGCAACCGCAGTAATAGGCGGGCTGCTGATCTCCACAATGTCCACACTGGTTGTCATGCCCACTCTCTATACTCTTTTTGACGACCTTTCTGATAAGCTAAAACAGATGATGTCTGGAAAGGAGACTCAGCCAGATGAAACCTAAATCATTTGAAACTTATAACAGGAGAATTTTCAGTTTTGCTGCTGCGGCCGCTTTGGGAGTCGCTTTTATCCTGATAATAACCGCGTTTAGTGGCTTTGCCGCTGCAGATGAAATCGATATGGAGGAAGAATACCTGCAGGAGCTTATTGATACCGCTCTGGAAAAAAGTTTTGGGTATCAGGAGTTATTTTACGAAAAAGAAGCAGCTCTATCCCGGCGTGATCAGCTTGAAAGCGGTCTTGACTGGCGGGGAGATGCGATGGGAGATCTGGATCTTCAGGAGACGCCTGAAGTTGTTAAAACCTTTTACGACTTAACCGAAGAGGATGTAGATGATACTTTTGCCTCAGCCACATTGAGTGCGGCAATAAGCCGCAATCTCTGGGATGATCCGGAAACTGCCTATCAGAGGGAAGCTCTTGCTCTCGACATTGATGACTCCCGCCTTGAGCTTACCAGAGCGGAACAGGAGCTAATAACAGCAGTTACGGAGGCTTATTATGACTTTCGCCAGGCTCAATTAGGTGTTAAGCTGGCGGAGATGGCCGCAGAAGTGAGGGAGGAACAGATTGAAGAAAAAAGAGCCCTTGTGGAAGCTGAAGAAGCTACGGAAACCGACCTTCAGGAGGTAAAACTTGAGGCGGAGGAAGCTCGAGAGGATTTTAAAGAAGCAGAGGAGATGTTGAACCTGGCACGCGAAAATCTTAAGCTGGAAACAGGAGC
>CAZVZM010000097.1:0-5951 GCA_964630835.1 uncultured Halanaerobiaceae bacterium | reverse complement strand
ATTCCATTTATCTGTAAATATATTATATCACACCCTGGAGAGATGTAAATCTTATTAAATTGAAAAGGTAAGACTTGATATTAACTGCCTGTTTGACGTATAATACATATAGTATGATTTATTATGATGCTCCAATATGAGTCGTTTTGCCGGCAATTTGATTGACAGTATGCATGATGTGCCGGGAATTATAATTTCTGGATTTTCTCCATAACCGCTGGTGACATTTGCGACATATGCTGTAAAGCGATAGCTGCTCACCTTTATTATAGGAAGCTATGAGGCGAAGTGATACTCGAAATTTTGAAGAATTAAAAGTTTGAAATGCAGAAAATTAGCACTGAATTGCAAATAATATTAAAACACAAATACTGCCTTAAAATTACGGGGAGTGATAACTTTGCGAAGAACTGCTGAATCAGTATCTGCCGGTCATCCTGATAAAATTTGCGATAGAATATCCGATGCCATTCTGGATGACATAATAAGATGTGACTCGGGAGAGCCGCGGGTGGCCTGCGAAACCCTGGCCAATACGGGCATGGTCATCATAGCGGGAGAGATCACCACCGACTGTTATGTCGATATCCATTCCATTGTGAGGAGAGAATTAAAGAATTTAGGCTATGTGGAAGATGGTCATTCTTTAGGATTTCGAGCGGACGATGTGGCTGTGCTGCCCTCTATAGATGAGCAGTCTCCCGATATCGCTTCGGGAGTGGGCAAGGAAGAGTCCGGAGAGTTAGGTGCGGGAGATCAGGGGATCATGATCGGTTATGCGGTGCGGGAGTCCGAGGATTATATGCCTCTGCCCGCCCATCTTTCTCATAAACTCATTAAGACTGTGCAGGACATCAGAAAATCCGATGAGATCAATTATTTAAAGCCGGATGGCAAGTGTCAGGTTACCGTCGAATACGCTCCCGATACCCGGCAGCCGAAAGCCGTCACGGACGTGGTGCTTTCCGCCCAGCATGATGAAGGTTATCTGGAAAAATGGCGCGAGGATGCCAGAGAAATTATCGCAGAAGTTATGGGTGAATACCTGGCCGAGGAGCCTGCCCTGCACATAAATCCGGCCGGCAGCTTTATAATTGGCTCTGCCAAGGCTGACGCAGGTCTTACGGGCAGGAAGATTGTGGTAGATCAATACGGTCCCTCTGTGCCTGTGGGGGGCGGAGCTTTTAGCGGCAAAGATCCCACCAAAGTTGACCGCTCGGGAGCCTATGCTGCCCGCTATCTGGCAAAAAATATTCTCCATGCCTATCCCGATCTGCACTCATGCAAGGTTGAGATCTCCTATGCTATCGGTGTGACTGAGCCCGTGGCCATCAATTTCGATTTCGAACCGGCTGATGCAAAAGTGCCTTCCGATCTTGGTGAAAAGGTAATGAGCTATATAGATCTTTCGCCCCGGGGGATAATCGATTATTTCAATCTTTTCCGCCCCATATACAAGCAGTATTGCACCTACGGTCATTTTGGCACCGTGCTGGAGGATGATTCCTCGCCGCTGCCGCCCTGGGAAAAGCTGGATCTGGCCCGGGAGCTGATGAGCTGAGCGCAGGCGCAGGGAGGCGCTTTTGCCAGGGAGAAAATGTTTTCTCTTTTGGGCTTAAATCTAAATCAAGTCAAACTAAAGCAAACAGAGTAAAACAGAAAGGTATTTCGTGAAAGCAGTATTGATTGCACTGCCTAAAGTCGATATCGGCAAAATATCAAAGTTATGATACCCAATGTATCAACAATCACTTCAAACATATTTGCTCTAAAATGACTTTTTGCAGTAAAACCAGTATTTATCTTTATCCACTGTAACGATGATAGAAAGTAATTAAACCTTTTCTCCAGGTCTTTTCCAGCAAATTTAAAAAGCAGCTAATTTTTTCGCCGCCAGCAAACTGTGCCATAGTCCTTGCTGGCGGCTTTCTGAATTGAGTTTTGAGGGAAAAAATTAATCCAGTTTGCAGCTCACATCAACGCAGCCATTTTTTTGCCACCTCGGCCGCATCGCTGATCGGTCTGTAGCGCTCATAGATCCCGCTCCCGCTGTATAATTGTGATAGGTGCTCTTTTTTCTGGCTGTCTATTTTTTTCAGATTTTCCCTGCGCGAGAAGACACGCGGGTCGACAAATCCCTCCTCATAGGCCATTTCAGCTAAAGGCTTTAGCTCCTCCAGTCTTAGAGTTTTTGTTTCATTGACCAGCATTCCCCATACGAAGGAGTTTTCCTTCCGCTCCAATCCTTCCCGGTAAAGATAGGCAAAATAATCCTTTGCTTCATCTCGCCCCAGCCTGCCATTTGCCACCAGCATCACCAGCGTCTGCAGCGCCGTCGTGCGCGAGCTCTGGAAAATATTTTCGTTTTCTATCAGCTGTTTCAGGGCCTCCAGATCGCCATTAAAAGTCGACAGAAGCACCTGAGAAATATCCTCCGTGAGCACATCTCCCAGCACGGGATCAACGATTTCTTCCCGGTAAGAAATTATATCGATGGTCAGGGGAAAGGCGCGCGCCTCGCCAAATTCGGCCAGCAGCAGCATAGCATATATGGGCAGTCTGGATACTTTTGGATGATGAATGACTGCATGTTTTTCGTATTCTTCCAGATAGTCAGCAGTTTCCTCAAGCACACCGAGCAGACGGGTGGTTATTGTACCGGGGCGCCGGGAGGCAGCTTTAAGAGCAGTGTATACTCTGGAGTTATTTTTCTCCTGGCGAAGCTCCTTCATAATATTATCGATGCTTCCCTGCTGCAGGTTCTCCGCAAGCTCTTCATCGACCGTTATTAATTCTTTGCTCAGCTCCTCTCTGCTCTTATCCGCATTCATGAGATACCAGGATAATTCATCCCCATCAATATAGGCCAGGGCATAGCCAAAAAAGTTATTGAAGTAGGTATCGTCCATGGCTTCTAGCGAGGGCATTTTTTCACCGGCGAAATCCTCCACCTGCTCAATGATATCAAAGGCCTCCAGCTTTTTGCCGGTGGCAGCCCGGGCTGCAAATTTATAAAAAAGTGTACTCTCCCTATCCAGTTCATCCTGGTGTTCCTCAAGCATCCCCTCTATATCCTCTATAAACTCATTTTTTTCTGAGGGCGAAAGCTCAGCGGTCTCAGAGGAAGTGTCTCCCGCCATCTGCCACAGGCGGGCGCCGAGCCTGGCCTGGATATCCTCAAATTGAAACACCGGGGAGTTAATTATCTCCTCGAGATTTTCCTGCCATTCCTCATCTGTAAGCTCTTCCAGCTGATCAATGGTCCGGGCCAGTTTAAGAGAAGCCCCCTCAGGACGGGTGAGATTATTGGGATCCACGTGGGAGATGGAGAAGAGCTTTTCGGTGAGAAAATCCGGCTTTTCTTCCATCTCATCAACCAGAGTGGCTGGTTTCCCGGGTGAGCTGTCACTTTCACTTTCTATCAACCATCTATTAAATAATTTGTTTTTTTCATTGGCCACAATGCTCACCAGATCATCGTATTTTGCAGCCGTCTGTTTTTTGGCCTGTTCCTTTTCTTTATCATGATCTTCTAAATCTTCATTATATGTATTGCATGTCAGATATGCCCGTTCTAATATATCCTTTAGGGCGTAGATTTTTTCATTTTCGGCTTCCGTTTTCAGTATTATCATAAGCCGACCCATCCAAAGCCGGAGAGTTTCTCTTTCACTTTCAATCAAATCAACATTTTGTTTTTCAGCTTCCCGCCCGCTGCCCTCTTCGGCGCCGCCGCAAAATAATATCTCTTCCAGCCGCTTTTGAGCTTCTTTTTCCCTTTCTCTGGAGATCTCGGCCAGCAGCATCAGCAAAAATATATCCATCTTATCGCGCTCATACCTGGCCTGATCATTTTCTGAGATCCCGGAAGGATTGAGAGCCTTAAACTCAGAAGTTTCAAGTGAAAAATAATCATCCACCATCTCCACCAGCTCTTTATGGCGACCCTGCAAAAACATGCTCAGAGCTCGATATTTATAAAATTCTATCCTGTTGGTCAGGCTTTCCTGCTCCTGCTTTCCTTTTTTCCGATCCTCTTCCAGATCTTCGACCATTTTTAAAGAGGGAAGCCTGCCAAAAATATCGCCGGCGGCTTCCATCAACTCGTTATTTTCGGTTATATTAAACCAGCGCATACATATCAGGCCCTCTGAGAGCAGGTCGGTATCAGATGAGGCTGTTTCCTGCTGGGAGCGATTTTTTATATTTTCGACTGCCTTTTTTGGCGAAATATCACCTCTGGAGCATTTTTCCACAATTTCAATGGTGTCCAGCAGGCCCTCTCCCCACCGCCTGAAAGAAGGGAAAGCGGATAGGCCCTCGTAGACCTTAGAGAGCTTTTCTTCCACATTTATTTTCCTCTTTTTCTTCACGTAAGCTGGAGTATCTTCCTCACTGTCCGGTCCGTCATATTCCCGGACATACATTTCCAGGGCCAGGCGCTGATGATTTTCCTCCCACAGCGCATTCATTACCTCTCTTTTTTCGGAGTTAGAAATATTCTGGGAGCGCATGGTTTTTCTTAAAACGTCCTCTGCTCGACTGTATTCCCCGCCCAGCAAAAATATCATACCTCTGCCGGCAGAGGCTATAGGATTTTCCTCAAGAGCTGGATCGCTCTGCTCCAGCACCTTCTTCAACTCCGTCCAGTTTCGCTCTTCAAAAAGAATGCTGCAGTAGCTCTCCAGAAGATCATCCCTCATCTCTGCTCCCTGCAGCAGCCAGAGCCTTTCCAGTATTTCTTCCGCCTCTTCCCTGCTATCAAATATGCTATTAAACATTAGATAGGCTGCACCCATAGGCTCCAAAAATTTGATTTCCAGTGGATAGTCACTTACAGCTTCTCTTAGCGGCCCGATGGCTTCCCTGAGCTTTAATAAATTGCTGCCCCGCCTGCTCTGTGAAGTATCAAAAACTGTGTGCCTTATGACGGTAATGTATTCTCGTTTATTTCGCTCCGGTCTGACTCTATCACAGCATTTTTTGTATTTTTTGCCGCTGCCGCAGGGGCAGGTATCATTTCGGCCGATATCGTGACTGCGGGCGGGTTTGAAAGGGTCCATATTTTCATCGATTATATTCATAAATTTATCCATATCCATCGTATTATCACCTCATCACAGTACGATTCTCGCTGAAAAAAACATATCCTGCTTTAACCTGCTTTAAATTGAAAAGCTTTAACTTTAAGCAGAAAAGAAATTCCGGAAATATTTGCGTCTGCTCCCTTATGCCCATGCGTTTTAATTTTCCTGACATAACTGCCGCGTGCTATCCCCTGTTTTTCCCGGGCGGGCCTGCAGATGACCCAGATACCTGTGAAAATTTAAGTCATGATAAAATGTTGATTTGTTATCATGACATTAAAGGAAAGTATGAAACATGAAAAAACGGCTGCCCTGAGATGAGGACAGCCGCAAAAAATTTGTTCCAGTTGCCTGCTTCTAAAGAGTGCCTACTGCTGCATTCTTTATGCTGCAAGCTTCCTTTTGCAGGTTTATCTATATTTGCATATGAGAGAAGCTGAAGATGCTGTCATTGCTGCGTTCGGTTTTTTTAATATTTACCGTCAGGCCGAACTCCTCAAAATCAAGAGTGATTTCTTGTTCTTTTTCCTCATCCCGGCTGAAATCTTCGGTGTGATCATCGGCGGAAGAAAAAGCTGACTCATCTTCCTCGCTGTCATCAAATAGCCCGCTTTCGTCGAGGTTTAACATTTTTCTCACCTCCCTCTCCATCTGTGGAAAAATACAACTCTGCATCCTCCGCGCAGGATAGAGGCTTTTTTCCGCATTGACCTTCTTCATAAATACAATCCTGGCAGAGGAGTTTAAGCTCATGGTGGCGAAAATGATCTATTCCCAGAATCTCCTTGATCTCATCCTGACTGCCAATCCGGCGAAGATAGGTGCTGGAGCGGGGCATGATGGGATCCCGGTTTATCTCATCTC
>CAZVZM010000096.1:0-6154 GCA_964630835.1 uncultured Halanaerobiaceae bacterium | reverse complement strand
ATTAATTTTATTATAAAAAAATGTTGGCAGGTTGAATATCTCCTGCCTTATTATCCTGCCCCCTGCCTTATTAACCTGCCCTATGGATAGCTTTAAAAAAAACCTATAGCTGCTAAAATCCTGCTTTTTCCAGGGCATCAGCAACTGCTTCCATCCACAGCTCCGAGCTGCCTGTGGCTCCGGAATATGCATCGACTTCATACGTGTCAGATTGCATCATGCTCTCTGCAATTTCTTCCTGAGCTTCGTGAAATTCGGGCCAGCCATAGTCTTCATCTTTAAACTCATCTCCGGATACTTCTTCCAGGCGAAGATCGGTAATTCTATAGCCCTCCGGTGCTTCCTCATCCGGCTCAACTGTCACCCAGGCAACTCCCCAGCCTCTTTCAATTATATCGGATATACCCATGTAGGTGCCGGAAAACTGCTCTACACCCTCCGTTTTCAGCAGGGCCATTCTTACTGCTTCCCGGGCTTTATCACTGGTACCTGTAGCCCCTGTAACTCCCTCCACATCATAATCATCAGCTTCTACAAACCTCTGAGGAAGAACTTCCATAGCTTCATGCCAGTCATCCCAGGGATAGTCATCACCTTTTTCCCGGGCCATCTCATTAAATTCTTTCAGGCTCACGTCAATAATCTGATCTTCTCTGAGAGTAACTTCTGCCTGCACATAACCATTATCATCGGCCTCTGAATACCCTGTCACTGCTGTATCCTCAGCGGCAATAGCACTGGAAGATCCGGCTATTGAGACAAAGATAAACAGCAAAAAAAGCATCACTACGGCTGGTAAAAAATTCTTTTTTTCAGCTGCCATATCTGCTTACACCTCCCTGTTATTACCCTCCGCCGCCCTCCAGGTGTTAAAAGGAGACCGACGGAGGATGATTTTTACTTTTAATCACTGCCAGACACTGTAATAGTTTAACTTTTCTGCTGGATCCAGCGGAGAATTTTTCAGGCCTTCTCCACCCTGACGGCGGTAACTTTGAGCTCGGGAATTTTCGCCTCAGGATCCAGCTCATCATGCGTGAGCCTGTTGGCAGGGCTCTCCGTATAATGAAATGGCATAAATACGTGCCCCGGCGCTACTACCTCACCAGGGCGGGCATAGGTTTCAACCTCGCCGCGCCGGGAGCTAACTTTAACTCTATCTCCCTCTTCAATATTCATGTCTTCGGCATCTTCCTGGTTGATTTCCACATAACCATCCGGTTCAAATTCATCTATAGCAGCAGAATTTCTGGTCATGGTTCCCGTGTGATAGTGATACAGCATGCGCCCGGTCATCATAATGTGGGTATAATCATCATCTTTACCCTCAACGGGCGGTGAGTAGTGAGCGGGATAGAAATGACCCAGCCCCCGGGCAAATTCTCCCTCATGCAGAAATTTGGTGCCCGGATCATCGCGATCGGTACAGGGCCACTGCAGACCACTATCGCCCAGGCGGTCGTAATATATTCCTCCATAAATTGGCGTCAGATCGGCTATTTCCTCCATAACTTCAGCCGGACTCTCGTATTCCATATCATATCCCATTTCCTGAGCCAGATCACAGAATATCTCCCAATCGGGCCTGGCTTCTCCCGGAGGATCGACAGCTTTCTTAACTTTTTGGATCCTGCGCTCAGAATTGGTGAAGGTGCCCTCTTTTTCTACAAAGCAGGCCGCGGGGAGCACCACATCAGCGTATTCGGCAGTTTCGGTGAGGAATATATCCTGCACAACGGTAAACTCAGAATTCTCAAGAGCCTCTATAACATGCTTTTGATCGGGATCGGAAAGAACCGGGTTCTCTCCCATGATATAAAGTCCCTTTACATCGCCTTTTTCCAGAGCGTGGAATATCTCCACTACAGTGAGGCCATCTTCCTCAGGAAGATCCTCCACATCCCAGTAATCAGCAAATTTTTCTCTGATCTCAGGATCGGTCACATCCTGATAACCGGGAAAGACGTTGGGCAGACCGCCGAGATCACAGGCTCCCTGGACATTATTCTGGCCGCGAAGAGGATTTACTCCCGTGCCTCTTCTGCCCACGTTACCGGTAAGCATGGCCATACAGGCAAGTGATGTTACATTGCCGGTACCGGAAACATGCTGAGTTATACCCATAGCATAAATTATCGAGCCCCGATCGGCCTTACCGTATATTTCAGCCGCCTTCCTGATCTTTTCGGCAGGCACACCGGTTATTTCTTCGCCTTTTTCCGGTGGATACTCCTCGACTACTTCTTTTAACTCAGCAAAGTTTTCTGTCCTCTGCTCAATGTATTTTTCATCATGCCAGCCTTCCTCAAGGATAACGTGCATGATGCTGTTGATCAGGGCAATATCGGTCCCGGGATAGGGCTGGAGGAAAAGATCTGCTTCCTCGACCAGTCCTATGCGGCGGGGATCGGAGACAACCAGATCTGCTCCCTCTCTGACAGCTTTTTTAATGCGGCTGCCGATTACAGGATGATTTTCCGTGGGATTTGAACCCGTGACAAAAAAGGCATCGACGTCATCGATCTCTTCGATAGAGTTTGTCATGGCTCCACTGCCAAAACTTTTGGCCAGACCGGCCACAGTGGAGGAGTGTCACAGACGGGCACAGTGATCCACGGAATGCGTGGCTAACATCGCCCTCATAAACTTCTGCATCAGGAAATTTTCCTCGTTGGTGCATCGGGCCGAGGTTAAACCGGCAAGGGCCTCTCCCCCGTGCTCATCCTTAATTTGCTGAAAATTGGAGGCGGTGTATTCCAGAGCCTTCTGCCAGCTGACCTCCTCAAACTCTCCAGTTTCCTCATCTTTTATTAGAGGTTTGGTCAGCCTGTCTGGATCATCGACAAAGTCGTAACCAAATCTGCCTTTAACACAGGTCTCTCCGTCAGGGTTGGGCTGATCCTCCCTCAAAACGGCGCCAACCTCAACCACTTCATTGTCTTTTGTTTTAATGTCCAGTTTACATCCTACTCCGCAGTATCCACAGATAGTCTCTGTATGCTCAAATTCGTATTCTCTCCCCAGGCCCTGCGAAGGCTTAAACTGCAGAGCTCCGGTGGGGCACTGCTCCACACACTGCCCGCAAAATACACAGCTTGACTCATCACTGCCCAAATCCTTTTTGAGCGCGGAGCCAATTCGGGCAGAGAAACCTCTATTTACCCATTGTATAGCATCGGAACACTGAATTTCATTATCGACTCTGACACAGCGGCCGCAGAGCACGCATTTGTCGGGATCATGCTCTATAAATGGATTATCGGTTTCTATCTCAAAGCGCGATTTTTCCTTGGGTAAACCCAGGCGATGATCATCCATCTCTATCTCATAGCGGTAGGCTAAATCCTGCAGTGAACAGTCACCATCCGCCTCACAGGTCATGCAGTCATTGGGGTGATCGGAAAGAAGCAGCTCAACCACCATTTTGCGAGAGCGATATAGTCTTTCATTTTCCTCCTCATCGGTGGAAATATTGAGGCCATCCTTCACCGGTGTATCACAGGCAGGAAAGAGATCACCAGAATCTACATCTTCCACCAGGCACATCCGACAGACCCCAACGTTGCTGAGGCTGGGGTGATGACATAGAGTTGGTATATAATAACCAAGCTGTTTGGCAGCTTCAAGAATCGTTATATCATCAGCCACTTCATGATCATTGCCGTTGATAGTAATCACAGCCATTTTATCAAGCTCCTTTTGTTGGCATTGTTAAATCCGAAAAAGCAGCTGCATCTCAGCTTTCCCCGAAAACACATAGTGTTGGTGAACATTTTTATACCCCAACTTCCTCTCGCTGACCGGGAACTATTTCAATTGCATCAAAAGGACATTCATCGATGCAGTTGCCGCAGCGGATACATTTATCATCATATATTATATATGGGTCCTCTCCAGCTTCACCCTCAACAGCATCGACGGGGCAGACCTGCCTGCAGCGGTCGCAGGCCTCACATTCCTCGTCGATTATATGATAGTAAATAAGATCCTGGCATACACCGGCGGGGCAGGACCTTTCATAAATATGTGCCTCATATTCATCTCTGAAATATTCTATGGTGCTCAATACCGGGTTGGGCGCGGACTGTCCCAGTCCACATAGGGAGGTATCGATAATTCTCTCGCCCAATTCCTCCAGCAATTCAATATCCCCCTCTTTCCCCTCGCCGGATGTTATCCTATCAAGGATTTCCAGCATCTTATTGGTACCAATCCGGCAGGGAGGACATTCGCCGCAGGATTCATCCTTGGTGAAGTCGAGGAAAAATTTGGCGACATCGACCATGCAGGTATCTTCATCCATAACTACCATTCCACCGGAACCCATCATTGAGCCAACTTCACTCAATTTATCAAAATCCACTGGAAGATCCAGCATATCCTTGGGAATACAGCCGCCAGAGGGCCCGCCGGTTTGAATGGCTTTTATATCTTTACCTCCAGGAATTCCTCCTCCAATATCAAACACTATTTCTCTCAGGGTTATCCCCATTGGAACCTCTATTAAACCGGTGTTTTTAACTTTTCCCACAAGAGAAAATATCTTGGTTCCTTTGCTATCTTCTGTCCCTATATCCTTAAACCAGTCAGCGCCTCGCTTTATTATTTTGGGGACATTAGCAAATGTTTCTACATTGTTTAGCACCGTTGGCTTGCCATAAAGCCCCTGCTGGACGGAGCGCGGAGGGGTCTGGCGGGGCATAGGCCTTTTTCCTTCAATAGAGCGCATTAAAGCTGTAGACTCTCCAGCGACAAATGCTCCTGCCCCTTCCATGATTTCCAGGTCGAAGCTGAAATCAGTACCCAGAATATTCTCGCCCAAAAGCCCGCGCTCTCTGGCCTGTTCGAGTGCTTTTCTGGTGTGTCTTACGGCCATTGGATACTCGGCCCGGACATAAATGAATCCTGTTTTAGCACCTATGGCATAACCAGCAATAATCATGCCCTCTAAAACGAGGTGAGGATTTCCCTCAAGAATACTCCTGTCCATATAGGCTCCTGGATCCCCTTCGTCAGCATTGCAGGCCAGATATTTTGGCTCAGCTTCCTCCTGACGGCAGTATTTCCATTTGAGACCCGCCGGGAAGCCAGCTCCCCCTCTTCCCCTTAAATTGGCTTCAATGGTTTCTTCTATTACATCATCAGGAGTCATTTCATAAACAACTTTAGCCAGGGCAGTATATCCATCTAAACTAAGATAATCTTCAAGAGATTTGGGATCAATCCTGTTGTTATTTTCGAAAACCAGTCTTTTCTGATGCTGATAAAAGGGAACATCCCCTGTCTTCTCCACTTTCTCGGAAGTGCCAGGATCGGTATAAAGCAGCTTATCGACAACTTCATCATTCTTTATCGTTTTCTCCACTATATCCGGAACATCTTCTGGATCCAGTTTAATATAATAGATATCCTGTGGTTTTATTACCATCATGGGGAGCTGTTCACAGAACCCCTGGCAGCCGGTAATTTTTAGTTCTATTTCATCTGTTAAATTTTCTTCCTCCAGCTTTTTCTTTAATTCTTCAATTACCGCTTCGGCCCCGGCTCCCTGACCGCATGTGCCGCAGGGAATAGTAATTAAAGTTCCAGTTTCCTCTCTTTTTTTTCTGGCATCTTCCTGCAGCCCTTTTAATTTTTCCAGTGAAGTAATCTTACCCATCATTCTCCTCCTCCCTTAACCTTTCAACTAAATCTGATATCTTGTTTTTTGTCATATTCCCGTGAAATTCCCCATTAACAAGAATAACAGGAGCAACTGCACAGGTTCCCACACATCTTACAGTCTCAAGGGAAAATTTTTTATCGGGAGTCACCTCTCCCACTTCAATCCCCAGATTTCTTTCCAGTTCCGATAAAAGAAGCGGAGCTCCGCGTACGTGACAGGCGGTGCCCATACACACAACAATGTGATAATCTCCCAGCGGTTTTAATCTGAACTCATTGTAAAAAGTTGCCACTCCTGTAAGGTCGGCCAGTGATACATCCATAAGCTCTGAAGCTTTTACCATAGCATCTTCAGGAAGCCAGCCATAAGTAGTCTGAATGTCCTGAAGTATGGGAACCAGAGGAGATTTATCCTCTTTTTTTCCGATATTTTCCTCCACAATATCTTTGACTTTATCAAGTTCTACCTCCAATAATTACACCTCCTGAG
>CAZVZM010000095.1:0-6173 GCA_964630835.1 uncultured Halanaerobiaceae bacterium | reverse complement strand
AAGGTGTCAAACCGGAGCCTGCAGCAAATATCCTAAATGTAAGTCTTCTTAAACAAGATGCAACAACTGATGTGGAGAAGAACCAATTAAATATTAGCATTTATTATACTGGTTTTCGGCGAAATAATTTAAAGTTATTTTTTAAAATACTTTAAAACTGACCATAATATTTATATAATAATAAGGAGCCTGCACTGCATTGCTTAAATATATATTGAAAGGGATTGCATATGAGTGAAAAAATAGAGAATAAAGTCAGAAAAACATTAATATCCAGTCTGACGGAATTTATTGAGAAGGGTGAAACCTCACCGGAAAATTATCTGCTTGGGGTGGAAATGGAATTTTTCATAGTAAAAAATTCCAGCGGAGAGGCCGTAACCTATTTCGAAGATAAAGGCATAAACTATATATTGAAAAAGCTTGTTGATACTGGCTGGAGGGAAGTAGAGAAAGAAGACGGATATATAACCTGTCTGGCCCGGGGAGAAAATAGAATCAATTTAGAACCAGGGGGGCAGCTGGAATTTAGTTTTGCGCCCGCAGATAGTCTTTCAGAAGTAAAGGAGACATTTTTTTCCTACTGCCGGGACATTTTGCCCATTGTGGAAAAACACGATTATAGCCTGATAAGTCTTGGGTATCAACCGGTCAGCAGAATTTCCTCTCTACCGTTGCTTCCCAAAAAGAGATATGAACACATGTACAATCATTTCGAGAAGCGGGGAGCTCTTGCACATAATATGATGAAGGGGACTGCATCCTTACAGGTTAGCCTGGACTTCAGTGATGAAAAGGATTTTGCAGACAAATTTGCTGCAGCAGCCTGGCTGGTTCCTATAATTTATGCTCTTTTTGATAATGCACCATTCTTTGAGGGGGAACCGACCAGGTCATGGTCTATACGCTCACAGATCTGGCAGCAGTGTGATAGTGATCGCTGTGGGCTGCCTCCAGGAGTGCTCGAAAGAGGATATTCGTATGAGGATTACGCTGCTTATATTGCAGATATGCCGGCAATTTTTGATCCCATAGATCATTCTCGATATACAGGCGATGCTACGTTTGCTGAAATCTCAAAGAACAGAGAATTGTGCTCAGAACTACTTGATCACATGTTGACCATGTCATTCACTGATATTAGAGCTAAAAGATACATTGAAATAAGAATGGCTGATGCTCTGCCCTTCCAATGTTCTCTGGGGTATATTGCTCTTTTAAAGGGGCTGCTTTATTTTCAGAGGAATCTGGATAGAATTGCTGGTCTGGCCAGAAATATTTCTCCTTCCGCCCTGAGAGAGTGTCTTGCCGGTCTTCCCCATCAGGGTATATACATAACCTATTCCGGAGGGAAAACACTTAAAGAGTGGGGGGATGATCTGTTTAATATGGCCGAAAGAGGTCTTGCCGGTGGAGAAATTAAGTATTTAAATTATCTGCGGGAATTTTTCAATGCCTATAAACCCCCTCGCAGAGCAGCTGATATCAAACTGGATGAGTTTCGGAAGGAGAGACGTAATTCTTTATCCTTTCTGAATTACAGTAATATCAATCAGCTTTTGCAGGGGAGAATATAACAATGGAATTTGCGGAATACTACGCTAAGAAATTTCGCATCATTCAGGAAGCTTCTCCCCGGGATTATGCCAGGGAATTTCGACAGGAGCTCTGGCCTGCCCTTCTGGAAAGTTCAGTCAGGTATCACGGTGAACCTGTCAATTTTGTATATACTCCCTTTATGGTAACCAGTAAGGACTGGAGTTATTTTAAGGATTTTACCGAATTTTTTGTTGAAATATTAAAGAAAATTACAGAGCGATACCTCATGGACTCTCATTTTCGCCGGCTTTTTCCTTATTCGGAAAAGATGGAAAAATATATACTTATTGACCCGGGATATTCGGGTTATTTTCCTGTAGCTCGTTTTGATATTTTGCTTGATAAAAATGGGGAGATTAAGTTTTGTGAATTAAATTCTGATGGCACTTCGGCTATGAATGAAGTTCGTGTTATGCAGAATATTTTGGCCGGAAGCAGAGCTGCTGCTTTATTAAGAAAAGAAGAGGGAATTTCATTTTATGGCTTCGAGCTGTTTAACAGCTGGATTAATACTATACTGGAAAAATATAGAGAGTTTTCGGGTAAAAAACGGGTTAATCCCAGCATAGGTATTATGGACTTTAAATCAGATGGAGTATTGAGTGAATTTGAAGTTTTTAAGAAATATATGGAAAATCGAGGGCTTGAGGCCTGTATTGTCGATCCCCGTGAACTCAAATATGACGGGAGCACACTCAAATATAAGAACAGAGTAATTGATTTAATATACCGCCGGGCAACTACAGCCCGTTTATTTGAAAATTTTTCTGAAATAACTCCTTTGTTTAAAGGCTACAGAGCTGGCGATATTTGTCTTTGCGGAAGCTTTCGCTCACAAATTATTCACAACAAGGCAATCTTTCACATGCTTGCGCAGCCGGAAAATCTGGATTTTTTAGATTCGAAGGAAAAGAAATTCTTAAACCGACACATTCTTTCCACGGAATTGCTAAAACATGAACATGCAGAGGACCGGAAGATCATTGAAAATAGAGAAAAGTTTATTTTAAAACCCTGTGATAAGTTTGATGGCAAAGGAATCAGGCAGGGGAAAAATCTGAATGAAGATGAATGGATGGGTGCTGTGAAAAAATGTTCGGCAAAAAATTATCTATTGCAGGAATTCTGCCAGCCCCGCACTATCGATCTCTTTACGCTGCCGGAAAGCTCCGATGAAAAACCAGAATACAGGGCCTATAACTACACTCTTGGTTTTTACATGTATGATGGAAATTTGCAGGGACTTTATAATCGGGCAGGAAGATATGATATAATAAGCTCTGAATATGAATGTGTGACAGTCCCATGTTTTGTGACTTCTCCCGCTCAAACCGCCTGTAAAGATTTAATTGAGGAGGTAAAATATGAGTAAGGTATGCCGTCATGTTTATCTTTCTGGAAGAGTACAGGGAGTGGGTTTTAGAGCATTCGTACGCAGAAATGCTAAGAGGCTTGGCGTTGCAGGCTGGGTAAAAAATTTACCCGATGGAAGAGTTGAAGCGCTTATTTACGGTGATGAAGAGGATGTGGATGAACTTGTCAGCAGCATGGAAACTGGACCCTCTCTGGCTCAGGTGGATGAGATTGAAGTATCCGATCATGATAGGCCACCAGCAGAAAAGGACTTTCAGATTAAATATTGAGGTTTTGAATACCAGGGGGTGTATTAATGTCTGAAAAAGCTTTAATCTGTGTTGATCTGCAGAATGATTTCTATGAAGAAGGGGCGCTGCCCGTTCCCGATGCCAGTGAAATTAATGATCATATTTATGAACTTTTATACAGAGATGAATACAGAATAACAGTGGCTTCTCAGGACTGGCACCCTCCTGAACATCTGAGCTTTGCAAAAAATCATGGCAAAGAACCTTTTTCTTCTTATGAGGGAGAAAAGGAGGGAATCGGCTCGGTTTTGTGGCCTGTTCATTGCCGACAGGGTACCGAAGGTGCTGACTTTCACAGCGACATTGATACGGATAAATTCGATGTTATTATTAGAAAAGGACAGCTTCCAGAAGTTGATAGTTATTCTGCTTTCAGGGACAACGATGGAAGAGATCTGGGACTGGCGGATCTGCTGTCAGGTGTAAATGTAAAAACCATTGATCTGGTGGGGCTTGCTCTTGATGTCTGCGTATACTATACAGCTCTCGATGCCAGGCAATACGGGCTAAATGTTAATTTGATTGAGAGGGCCAGTAAAGGGGTAAATGCCAGTCCGGGGGATGTTGAAGAGGCACTATCTGATATGGAAAACAGAGGAATAAAAATTATCTGATGCACAATTATTGGGTTTGAAATGTGGTTACAGGGAGGAAATAATTTGCAGAACCATTCTATAATAATTTCCACTACTTTTGGAGTCGAATCTGTAGTTAAAAGGGAGCTGCGGAGATTAAATTATGATATAATCGGAGTAAAAAATGGACGCATAGAGATAGAAGGAACTGGTAAGGACTTAGCACTCTGCAATCTTCTTCTGCGCTCGGCAGAAAGGGTATATCTTAAATTAACGGAATTTCAGGCCAGAGATTTTGACGAGCTGTATGATAAAACAAAAGAGTTTCCATGGCCTGATGTGCTGCCATGGGAAGCCGAGATACCTGTTAGAGGAAAGTCTGTTAAATCCCAACTGCACAGTGTTCCCTCATGTCAGTCGATAATAAAAAAGGCTATTGTCGACAGCATGCAGAAAAGACACGGACAAAGAAGGCTGCCTGAAAGTGGAAGCAAATATCCTGTTTATTTTTCTCTGCTTAAAGACAAAGTTACTCTTTCTCTTGACAGCAGCGGTGAAGGCCTTCATAAGCGGGGCTACAGGCAGGAGGCCGGTAAAGCTCCCCTGCAGGAAACCATTGCTGCAGCCATGATTTATTTAAGCCGCTGGGATAAGGATAGGATTTTAATCGATCCTCTATGCGGTTCCGGAACAATTCCCATCGAAGCAGCTATGATGGCCCAAAGAATACCTCCCGGGCGGGGAAGAAGCTTTGCCGGAGAAAACTGGGAGTTATGGAAGGAAAATTGCTGGCAGAAAGCCCGCAGTGAAACAGAAGAACGCATAGAGGATGAAGTGGAACCCAGACTAATTGCTGGCTATGATCAGAGCTCCACTCAAATTAAAAAAGCAATTCATAACTCCCGCCGGGCTGGGGTGGAGGATATAATACACTTTCAGCAAAGATCCCTGCAGGAGTTTACTACAAACCGCAAATACGGATATATTATTTCCAATCCTCCCTATGGAGAAAGGATGAAAGAATCCAGAATTAAAGAATTATATAGATTAATGGGAGAAAAATTTTCCTCGCTGGATACGTGGTCCTACTATATTTTGACTTCATATGACAATTTTGAGCGGGTATTTGGAGAAGAGGCCAGCAAAAGAAGGAAACTTTTTAACGGTGGTTTAGAATGCCAGTATTACCAGTATTATGGCCCCTGGCCGCCGGCCGGAAATAAGGATGGTGAAGAATGACCGAAGAAGATTATAAACCCTATCTGGCAGGGCTAACATTTAGCATTGTATTTGGATTTTCTTTTTTATTTTCAAAAGAAGCTCTGGAAGCTGTAGCTCCCTTTCATCTTCTTGGCTTTCGATTTTTTGTGGCATCAGTTTCTATTTCTCTGCTTAAGATAGCAGGGGTAATCAAAACAAATTTCAGGGCGAAATCCTGGGTTCCGCTTATATTTATATCTATTTTTCAGCCTGTGCTTTATTTTACTTTTGAGATACTGGGTATAGATTTTACTACCTCCTCACAGGCGGGATTGATGATCTCTCTTTTACCGGTAGCTGTGGCTGTTCTTGGGGCAGTATTTTTGAATGAAATACCGGGCAAAAAACAGAGGTTATTTATAGCATTGTCCGTTATTGGAGTTGCGATTGTGATGGTTGCCCAGGGTGAGCTGGGGGCTGAAACACATATTTTAGGGCTTTTTTTGCTGCTGGGAGCTGTAGGTTCAGGAGGAGCCTACAACATTATTTCGCGAAAAATATCAGTGGATTATTCTCCTGCTGAAATAACATTTTTTATGTGCTACTGTGGAGCAATATTTTTTAATTTAATTGGATTTTTGCGCTTTGAAGGAAATATTTCCTCTTATACGGGCCATTTTTTCAATTTAAGGGTGCTTGTTTCTGCTCTGTATCTGGGGGGGCTTTCTTCAGTTCTTGCATTTTTTATGATGAATTATTCACTTTCCCGCCTGCCCGCAAGTCAGGCTGCGGTATTTGCAAATTTAACTACGGTTGTATCTGTTCTGGCCGGAGTGTTTATAAGAGGCGAACCATTCTTTTTGCTGCAGGGGCTGGGAGCCCTGTTAATTATATTGGGGGTTTGGGGAACCAATTATTATGATCTCAAATCTGGAAACAAAAAAACGGCAACCAGTGTTAATGAAAAATGAGAGAGATGTTGGTTTTTTCAAAAACTGCTGGCTTCCTGAAATAGTCCTATTTATGCATTGCTGTGCCGACTGCACTTGTTTTTTTAATCTCTGAAGGTTATAATGTTTATAATGCAATCAATGTGCGGATTCAGATTTTGATGCATTTTCCGGCGTTAATATGT
>CAZVZM010000094.1:0-6263 GCA_964630835.1 uncultured Halanaerobiaceae bacterium | reverse complement strand
TAAATCCGTCGGCGCTGCCTTCGAAGGTTCAAATCCTTCCCCCTCCACCATTTTTTTTGACTACTTTATTTCCATTATTATACATATTTAAACAAATTAACCCCCGAAAATACCCTGCGGGCACTATCGGGGAATTAGTATTACAAATCTGAAGTAAATAAAGTCAGAAAGCTGAATTTATTGCTTTGCTTAATTGGATAAAGGGCTTTTTATAAATAAAATTTTGTAAACCTTAAAATTCATATTCGACTTCCAGAACTTCACCTATATCACCTAAAGCACCTTCATCCTCACCTTCAATCTCCATCTGCAGGCCTCCTGCATTTCCGGTGCGGATGTGAAAGCTTTCTTCGGGCGTAAATTCTTCCACATCACCTTCCTCCAGAGTATCTTCCAGGACTATCTCTCCATCAACAGTGGCTCTTACCCAGCTGGTATCCGTAACTGTAAGGATCACAGGAGATAGCTCTTCTTCAGGCTCCACCTCTCCTGGGGCTGGTTCCCCCGCAGTTTCCTCATCTTCAGGATCTTCTTCAACTAAAATTTCTTCGTCATCATCTGCATCCACTATTTCGTCTCCATTTAATTCCATTAAATTTATATCCTGTAATGGCTCATCAAATTGATCCAATAATTCCTCTTCGTAATATATATTTATGTCATCTTCCTCAAGAGCAAGGTCATCAGGGCTCTCTTCCTCTAAAATTTCCACCTCTTCTTCATCTATTTCTTCCTCTACAGGAGCTGTCTCCTCCATTTCCTGAGGGGATTCGTGCTCTGCATCATTCATAATTATAAAATTATAGGCAACTCCTCCTCCCAGTAATACAAGAACAAAAATAATTAATAGACTGCGCGGAGAAAGAGACAGCATTGAAAAAAGCGAGGTTAATAAACCGGATTTTTTACTTCTTCTACTTCTTCTTTTTTTTATTCTGCCCTCTTCCAGATCTGCATCTACATCTTCCAGATGTCGCCATCTTTCAAATTCCTCCTGAATTTCTTCAGGGTCCAGCCCTAAAAAGGAGGAATACGTCTTTAAAAAAGCTCTGGCATATACAAGACCGGGCATGTCTTCATAATTATCATTTTCCATGGCCCTGAGATACTTTTTTCGTATTTTGGTTTCATCCTCAGCCTCTTCTATGCTTATACTGAGCTCTTCTCTTTTTTCTTTTAACTTTTTCCCTACTGCCAATCTCTTCCCTCCTCTCTTATTCAGATATTTCCTGTATAGAGTCTAAAATAAAGACCACAAACAGTTCATGATGATATCAGGAAATATCGAAACTATTAAAGGATTTGATATAATCATTTATCTTATTTTCTTCACCATCCAGACGATGAGATGTTAGCTCGATCTGCACATCAAATATATCAGCAGAACAGGATGATTCTTCTACAAAGACACGGGGGTGTTCAATTATCACAGTAGATTCCGCTTCCTCAATAAATTTCTTAATACAGCGTATATGTGCGGCCGATGAACGATAAAAAGTGGTTATAGCATCTACAATAAATACCGTATCAGATCTAATATCTTCGGAGGGCAGCTTTTCCACGGCAATTTTGCGCAGTAAAGTAGTCGACAGAAGACGCCATTGTTTATTTGCATGAACAGCTGCAGCTATTGCGGTCTCAGTTTTTCCGATTTTAGGAGCTCCCTTCAAACCAATCTTTGCATATGAATTGCTTGATATGTAATGACTTAAAAAGTCCAGCAAAAGCTCCAGTTCTGTCCGGGAAAAACAATATTTATTTCCATCATAACGAAGGGAGAGCTTTTTCCCATGTTTCAGGGCAAGAAAATCTTCCAGGCAGGGCTTTCTCAAAACAACCTGTTCAAGTTCTGAAGTCGATTTAAGATTTTCAAGTAAATTTTTCTCCTCTTTATTATCGGGAATTTCCAGCAAAAATCCCCGGCGATTTTCCTCCAGGCTGGAAACTTTCTTGATGTTAATATCCAGGAGCCCCAGAAGAGAAGCCACATCTCCCAGCAAACCGGGGCGATCTTTAATTATTCTGTACTCAAGATAAAGTGTATTCATATTATTTAATCCCCCGGATCATAATCCCACGAATAATCAATCCTGTCGGGCTTCCTCACTGGAATTTTCTACATTGATAAATTTATTTAAATCTTCCTCATCTATAAGCACTTCTCTGGGTTGAGGACCATTATAAGGTCCTACAATTCCCATTTCCTCCATTCTATCAATTAATCTAGCAGCTCTGGAGTGACCAATATGAAGACGGCGCTGCAGCATTGAAATAGAGGCTCTGTATTCCACAACCAGCTTTATAGCATCCTCCAGCAGCTCATCCTCTTCGCTATCAAAGTCTTCGAGATCCAGATCCTCAAATTCATCTTCATCAACACAGAACTCTGGATCAGTCTGTCTTTTAACAAACGTGACCAGCCTGTTTATTTCATCGTTGCTAATATAGGAGCCCTGTACCCTGTGAGGCTTTTTAGCATCAACGGGATAGAAGAGCATATCCCCATCTCCCAGAAGTTTTTCGGCTCCACTTTCATCCAGAATAGTGCGTGAATCAGTGTTGGAGGAAACAGCAAAAGCAATGCGGCTGGGAATATTGGCCTTGATCAGACCGGTTATAACATCGACAGAAGGTCGTTGAGTGGCAATGACAAGATGAATTCCGGCTGCTCGTGACATCTGAGCAAGCCTGCAGATTGCATCTTCCACTTCTCCAGCTGCCGCCATCATCAAATCAGATAGCTCATCTATAACTACAACAATATAAGGAAGTTCTTCTTCGGCCTGCTTATTATAAGAATCTATTCCTCTTGTTCCTGTTTCCGCAAATAAATCATATCTTTTTTCCATCTCTTCTACTATCAACTTTAAAGTGCCAGCAGCTTTCTGACAATCAGTAACCAGAGGAGCAAAAAGGTGGGGAAGCTTTTTATAATTGACCAGTTCAACCTTTTTGGGGTCAATTAAAAGCATTTTTAAGTCTTTCGGAGAATACTGAAAAAGCAGGCTTGCGATTATACTGTTTATGCATACGCTTTTACCAGATCCCGTAGCACCAGCAATTAGCAGATGAGGCATCTCCGTAAGATCGGCTATAACAGTATTTCCGTCTATGGCTCGCCCCAACCCTATATACAGGCTATCGTTTTTTTCGAGATCAAAAGCCTTTGAAGACAAAACCCCGTGCAATCTCACAAGGGATGAACCCTGATGAGGAATTTCAATTCCTACTGCTGATTTTCCGGGTATGGGAGCCTCAATTCTGACATCTTCAGCCGCCAGGGAAAGTGCTATATCATCCGCAAGATTGACAATTTTACTGACTTTGACTCCTGTCTGAGGCTGAACTTCATAACGAGTTAAAGTTGGTCCCTTTGTAACCTCGGTAACTTCAGCCTCCACTCCAAAGTTAGATAGAGTTTTTTCCAGCTGACCGCTGCTGTTAGTAATATCCTGTGAGGCTTTTTGCTGCTCTGTTAAAAGATCCAGAGGAGGAACTTTATAGCTACCGGTATCTCCCGTGTAATCTTCAATCATATCCTCCCAGTTATCTTCAATATCATCAGTTTTGTTTTCTCCATTGATGTTTTCTAAAGAACTTTTTTCACTATTATCGCTGCTTGGCTCATCCCTTCCAGAAATATTTACGGAAAGTTCCTCATCTTCAAATTCTCCCGAAGTTATGGCAGGATTGCTTTCATTATCCGAAGTCAGCTTTTTCTCTTCTTTTTTTGATTTTTTCCCGGTCGGCAGAGGAAGAAAAGACAGATATTTTTCATCAAAAAATGCCCTGATCGTCCCCCATCCTTTTCCGTATAAATTTTCCAGACTGGAACCCACTTGCCTGAGAAACTCCAGAAGAAAGATGTCAAAGAACAATAATACCCCGATAAAAGTCAGTGAGAGTAAAATTACCTGACTGCCTGAATAACCAAAAAATGCAAGAAAAAAAGAAGAAAGTGAACCCCCAGCAATTCCCCCTCCTTCTCCCATTAAACCTCTGGTAAACTGTCGGGAATACCCTTGATTAATGTGAAAAATAGTTAGCGCCGAAAGATATGCAAGTATAAAACCTGAATATCTGGCCCTGGCATTCTCAAATTCGATACCTCTGATCAATTTATATCCTAGAAGCAGGAAAACAGCCGGAAGAGTAACAGCAGCTTCTCCAAGAAAAAATTTATAAAAGTCAGCTGCCGCTTCTCCGGCAAGACCGGCGGCTCCTTCAAGAAGAGCCAGTATGCTAAAAATTGACCATGCGATGAGGAGAATGCCGGCAATTTCCTGTTTTCTTCTGTGCAGAGAAAGAAATTCGGCCATTCAGGTACACTCCCATAAGTCTAAAGAGGTAAATCCAGGCTTAACATCATTCAATATTATATTCTATTTTTACTGAATAAATCCTTCCTGCAGCTTCAAACCTGCATGATAATAGGTAAAATCATGGGCTTTCGTTTGATTTTATTAAAAATATAATTTTTGAGTGAATTTTTGACAGTCTGTTTGAGAACGCTCCACTCTGTTATCCCTTCTTCTTCACATTCCTTTAGAGCCTCCCTGACCCTTTCGGTAGCATTTTCTATAAGTTCTTCAGACTCTCGAATGTAAACAAAACCTCTGGTGATAATATCAGGACCTGAAAGCAATTTGCCGTTCTGGTCAATAGTGACAACCACTATGATGATACCTGCTTCGGACAGAGTCTTGCGATCTCTCAGCACGATATTTCCAACATCGCCAATACCGAGGCCATCTACCAGTACATCTCCAGCCTCCACTTCATCAATTTTTCTTACCTGATCTCTGCTGAATTCTATCACATCTCCGATATCGGCAACATATATATTTTTTTCCGGCACCCCCACCTCTTCAGCCAGTGAAGCGTGCTGATACAGATGCCTGAATTCACCATGGGTGGGAACAAAATACTCCGGATCAGTAAGATTTAACATTAATTTAAGCTCTTCCTGACTGGCGTGACCCGAGACATGAACATCTGCAATCTCCTCATAAAGAACTTTCGCTCCCCGGCGGTAAAGCTGATTGATTGTCTGTCCGATAAACTTTTCGTTACCGGGAATAGCAGAAGCTGATACAACAATGGTATCATTTTCTTGAACATTGATGTGATAGTGATCTCCTCTGGCCATCCTGGTGAGAGCGGCCATGGGCTCTCCCTGACTGCCAGTCGTTAAAATAACAACCTCATCGTCAGGATAATTACTGCATTCTTTAATATCTATAATTAAATCATCCGGAGCCTCGAGATATCCCAATTTCTTTGCGGTAGAATAACTTTCTTCCATACTGCGTCCATCGATAACCAGCTTTCTGTTAAATTTTAATGCAGCATTAATAACCTGCTGAATCCGGTGAATATTGGAGGAAAAAGTTGCAATGATTATTCTTCTGCCAGCCTCTGAAAAAATATTTCTTAAAGATTCCTGCACGTCCATTTCGGAACCGGTATAACCGGATCTTTCTACATTGGTGCTGTCAGAAAAAAGGGCAAGAACACCGGGATGACCGCTTCCCAATTCAGACAATTTATTTAAATCAGCCTTCCGGTCATCTACAGGTGTGTGATCAAATTTAAAATCGCTGGCATATACAATTGGTCCAAGAGGAGTATGAAGAGCCAGTGCACATGTATCAGAGATGCTGTGGTTTACTCTTATAAATTCAACTGAAAATTGCCCCACCTGTGTAGATTTACCAGGGGAAACCACCTTTAGAGTGCTTTTTTCCATAAGATTGTGTTCTTTAAGCTGTCCCTCTAAAAGGCCGAGAGCAAGTTTTGGACCATAAACCGGGACTGTGAGATGTTCTAAAAGAAACGGTATAGCTCCAATATGATCCTGATGACCATGTGTAACGACTATGCCTTCTACTCTGTCACGATTATTCAGCACATAATCAAATTCCGGAATCACAAGATCAATACCCAGTTGATCATCTTCAGGAAACGTAACCCCTGCATCTATAATTAGCATCCTATCATTGTATTCCAGAACCATCATATTCTTCCCTATCTCTCCCACTCCTCCCAGTGGGATCATTCTAACGGCTTTATTGTTTTTTGATGACATAAATAAAAAAAACCACCTCCACATTGATTTCCTTAAATGCAATTATTTTCTAAAGCAACAAAATATGTTACTGACTTCAACCGAAAGATTCAGTTTTCTTTTCCGACTCCCGCACATGGTACATATTAACGCCGGAAAATGCATCAAAATCTGAATCCGCACATTGATTGCATTA
>CAZVZM010000093.1:0-6379 GCA_964630835.1 uncultured Halanaerobiaceae bacterium | reverse complement strand
TTGAAGGACATCCCAGAGATGCCAGAGATGAAATGGAGTATATCTATAATGAGCTAATAGGAAATATTGACAGTGATAAAATAAAAACTCCGGCGATGGATAAGCTTGCCCGCTATTATGAGAGAACACCTGTAACGAAATGAGGAGGAATAAAGATGTGCGATGAATCCCTGGAAAGAATGGATGAATTCTTCGGTGGTATATCGGGCTGAAGAAAATGCAGTATATACCGGAGAAAAGATCCTAGGATGAGATAAATAATAATTATCCGTAGAAAGAGACATCCTGTCCAATGTGATATATCAGAGTTATTTTGATCTTACAGGTGATTATTATAATCAGAGTGCGGAAGAGATGGCTCTGTTTAGACAAAATGATCGAGGTGAAGCGCAATGGACAGAGGGAATATTTATGAAGAGGTGGAAAGGGTTTTAAAAGAAGTTTGCGTTAATATAGGTGAACGTCCCACCGGATCAAAGAAAAATAGACAGCTGGAGGATTATGCCCGCTTATATTTCGTGGGCAATGGGTTCGATGTTGAAACCCAGCAGTTCGAGTGTATAAACTGGGAGAATAGGGGGGCGAATTTGTATATTGCGGGAAAAGAGCTGGATGTTAAGCCCTCCTATTACACAACTGCCTGCAGCCTTGAAGCGGAATATATAACTCTGGGGTCAGATGCTGAACTGGAAAGAAGTAATTTGAAAAACAGGATAGCAGTTTTGTATGATGAGTTGACTGCAGAACAGCTGATGCCCAAAGGCTTTGCTTTCTACAACCCGATAGAGCATCAAAAAACCATTAGTTTTCTTGAAGAAAAAGAACCTTCAGCGATCATCACAGTAGTTCATGATAATACTTCAATCTTTGAAGATGGAGATTTTGATATACCCAGTGCATATGTTACTGAAGAAGAGGGAGATGTTTTACTGAAAGGTAAAGGGAAAATAAGTCTTGAGATTAATACTTCCAGAAGAGATGCTGGAGGGGCAAATTTAATCGCAAGGATTAATCCAGATAAAAACAAAAAACTGGTTGTCACAGCCCATATAGACACAAAACATGGAACCCCTGGAGCGCTGGATAATGGCACAGGAGTGGTTATACTTCTTTTATTAAGTTCCATAATAAAACCTGAAGATATAGATTTTTCGCTGGAACTTTTGCTTTTAAATGGTGAAGACTATTATTCAACTCCCGGTCAACTTAAGTATCTGGAGGAATATATTATTGGTGATAAGAAAACTTTTTTGGCCATAAATTGTGATGGTATCGGGCTAAAGGATAGTAAAACAGCAGTCTCTTTTTTGGAGTTAAGCAAAAGCAGAAAGGTATTACTCGAAAAATTGATTTCAAAAAGAGAGGGGGTAGACCTGATAGAACCCTGGGAAATGGGGGATCATATGTTATTTGTTATGAATGGAATACCCGCTGTTACGATTACTTCCAAAGAAATATTTAAGTCTTTTGATGAAATTGTCCATACAGAAAGGGATTCTATAGATATTATTGATAGAGATAAGATAATAAAGGTTATTAATTTCATAGCAGAGTTTATAACAAATGTTGAGAAATAATGCACTGTTCGCACTTTCAGGTGCAAATAAAAGTGAGAAGAAAAAGGAACTCAATAATAGAACTAAACTGAAAGCGTTTCTAATATTTGATACTTTTCTTATCTTAGTTTTTAATTATTTTGCTTTTTTCCCGTGAAATATGAACTGATTAGAATGAGAAGAGGCTATATCTTGAATGAGTTAGGGCCCATGCAGCTGGCTATGTCTTTAAGTTCGAACCTACATGGTGAAATAGATAGTCTTAAGGTGGGCCTTAATGTATTTAGGACAGACAATATGATAGAATTTACCAGAGACTAAAAAAATTGATATATCAATATTTTGAAAGGAGCTGGTGTGTGTGGCATACAGATATTTGCTAACAGCATTTCTGTGTCTCCTGCTTATATTTTCTGCGGGAGAAGCTGTCTCAGGCACCGTCTATGGCGGTGAAATAAATATTGAGCCCGATGAGCTTGAAGCATTTTTAGACGGAGTTATTGGGGGGCAGATTCATGAACACAGAATTCCCGGAGCGGTGATATCAATTGTCAGAGGGGATGAGCTGCTGCTGTCAAAAGGATACGGTTTTACTGACCTTGAAGAACAAAACAGGGTAAGTCCAGATACAAGCTTATTTCGCCCGGGCTCTATTTCTAAGCTGATAACCTGGACTGCAGTTATGCAGCTTGTGGAAGAGGATAAACTGGATTTAGATGAGGATATAAACACGTATTTAGATTTCACCATACCGGGAGATGAGCCCATTACCATGAGAAATATAATGACTCATACGACTGGTTTTGAAGATGTAGGAGAAGGTCTTTTCTTACTATCAGAAGAGGAAATGATGTCGCTGGGGGATTATCTCCAGACCTATCTCCCGAATCGGGTTTTTCCCGCCGGAGAGATAATGGCCTATTCTAACTATGCTACGGGGCTGGCCGGATATATAGTGGAAATTATATCAGGACAGGATTTTCCAGAATATGCTGAAGAGCACATCTTTCAACCTCTTGCCATGGACAGCAGCACTTTTCGCCAGCCGCTGCCGGAAACCATGGCTGAATATTTGGCCCGGGCATATAAATTTTCTGGAGGCAAATATCACCGGGGGGATTTTGAATATATTCCCAATAATGCTGCAGGAGCAATGAGCACAACTGCCGATGATATGGCCAGGTTTATGCTGGCTCACCTGCAGGGAGGTATATTGGAGGGAAAAAGAGTGCTGCAGGAAGAAACTGTCAGGGAAATGCACAGCCGGCATTTTACTCATCATCCGGAAATTCCGGGTATGGCCCTGGGATTTGTAGAGGAAAATATTAATGGTGAGGAGGTAATATGTCACTCCGGAGCCACCAACCTTTTTTACAGCGGTATGTATCTCCTGCCCCGGCATGACCTGGGTCTGTTTGTTTCCTACAGCGGGGGAACAGGGATGGAGATGGCGAAATTATTTCAGAATTTCATGGACAGATATTTTCCGGCGGAAAATAATATAGCTGCTGATATGACATTGTCGGAGGAAGCTAAAACCAGAGCAGAAGCTTTTATGGGAGAGTATCATCCCACCAGGAGTAACTTCAGCAGTGAGGAAAGTCTGCTGGGAATATTTCAAAGGACCAGAGTCAGTTTGGACGAAGAGGGATACCTCATAATTAATTTTATGGGGGATAGTTACAGTTTTGCTGAGGCATCACCCGGGCTGTATCAAAACCGAAATTATCATGGCAGTCAGCTTTTGAGCAAAGCCGCCTTTATCGAGAATGATAACAATAACACTCTGCTTTTTACCGGAGGTCCAACAGCCTTCCAGAAGTTATCCTGGTATGAATCGACCTTTCTTCTGGGCGGGGTGGTTTTATTAATGCTTGTTATTTCTCTGGGAACCATATTTAGCCGGGGTAAAAAATTCGTTGTGGAAAAAGCAACTGGAAAAAGCGATAAACCCTGCGGGGATTCCGAAACTGACCTGCTCTCCGCGGTGGGTCAGCTTTTGAAACTATTAATCGGCATCTTCGTGTTAGCATATTTAGTGGGGAGTGTCGTTATATTTACAAACATTGATCCTGCTTACGGTGTCCCAAATATCATGTACAATATCATTTCTCTTCCGGGCAATATCATCTTTATTTTACCCTATGTAATTGCCGGTCTGACCGCGGCAGCAGTATTATTTACGGTTCAGAGCTGGCAGAAAAAATACTGGAATCTGACCGCCCGCATAAATTACACTTTTTTCACCCTTGTGGGGATAGGGTTTGTTCTTGTTTTATATTATGTCAACTTAATATAAAAAGAATAATTTAAGACCTGAACATTTTTCTATCTATCTCTAATCTTAGAATCTGGAGGAGATATAAATGAATGTTATTGCATTTAATGGAAGTCCCAGAGGGGAAGACAGCAATTCCCACAAAATAGTTAACCCCTTATTAAAAGGTGCAAAAGAAGCAGGAGCTGAAATCAGGGAAATATTTCTGGTCAATAAAAATGTCGGACAATGTCGGGGATGTTTTAGCTGCTGGGGTGAGACACCGGGGAAATGCGTTATTGATGATGATATGAGCGAACTCTTGGACCTTTTTCTGGAAGCGGAATACGCCGGTATGGCAACGCCTGTTTATAATCTGTTCATGACCGGATTGTTGAAAAATTTTGCCGACCGATTTCTTCCTCTGGCCACCCCTCAAATTCACAAAAATGATGATGGAACCTTCTACCATGAGGGGAGGATGAAGCAGTTTCCGCAGGAATTTTTCATCGCTAATTCCGGCTTCCCCGGCCAGGGAAATTTTGATCTTCTGCAGAAGTTAATGGAATATAAGAAGCCGGTTCTGGAAATTTATCGCAACAGTGGTGAAATTTTAAGTTCCCGCCTGGAGGAGGTGCCGGCGGACAGCCAGGAAAAAATCGAGAAATTTAAGCATGCTTTAGAAGAGGCAGGCCGGGAAATGGTTGAGGAGGGGGAGGTTTCAAAAGAAGTTGTGGAGAAGCTGCATATTGATCTCATTTCAGACGATGAATATATGAAATTTGCCAATGAGGAGTGGGATGAATTAATAGAGGGAGCTGAGTGAAGTATTCTTTTTAATGCCCAGGCAAACCTCATGAATATTATAGGTGATGAAGCTCTGAGGCGAAGTGATACTCGAATTTTATAAATTTCGAATCAGGTCCATGGCCTAAAATTGTTCTCCCAAACAGATAAATTTAAAGCTTCAATTCCCTGCAGCTAACTCCAGCCTCATCCAGCAATTCATCCGTGAACTCATCCGCATAACCCTCTTTATAAAGAATTGTTTTTACACCTGCATTAATGAGAAGTTTGGCACAGATTACGCACGGCTTATTGGTGCAGTATACTCTGGCTCCTTCGGTTTCCCCCCCATGAAAGGCGGCCTGAGCTACGAGGTTTTGCTCGGCATGTACTCCCCGGCAAATTTCATGACGCTCTCCGCTGGGGACATTCATCTGCTGGCGAAGGCAGCCGGTCTGCTCGCAGTGTTTAACATCTCTGGGGGCACCGTTATAACCGGTGGCCAGAATCTGTCTGTCCTTTACTAAAACCGCTCCCACCTGTCGCCTCAGACAGGTGGCCCTTTCGGAGGCGAGTTCTGCCATTTTCATAAAGTATTCATCCCAGTCTGGCCTCTCCATTTTTATCACTCCAGTTAAATTTAATATTTTAGATATCCAGCTCCAAAAAGTCTTCCGGATCTACAAATACTCTTTTGACGGACATTGACCAGTGCAAATGTGGACCGGTGGCAAACCCCGTCTCACCAACCAGACCTATTACATCACCTTTTTCTACCATATCCCCCTTTGAGGCCTTAAGCTCGCTAAAATGAAGGTATGAGGAAAATACATTCCAGCCGTGATCTATGATCACTGTTTTCCCGGTGGCAAGTAAATCCCGGGCCAGCACCACCCTGCCCCTGTTGGTGGATTTAACGGGAGTTCCCTGAGGTGCGGCTATATCGATACCGTTGTGGCGGTTGGCCAGCTCCCCGTTGTGGTAGCGGGTCGCTCCAAATTCGGTCGTAATCCTGCCCTCCAGGGGCCAGCGAAATGATTTTTGCCATAATCTATCCTCGCTGCTGTCAGATCTGGCTTCGTATACGAGTTCCCTATCTCGTTCCCTTCTTTTCTGTTTTTCCGGAGCTTCTGGATCAATCTGTTCTTCCATCTCCTCATCCACTTCAATAAAGCTTTCAGAAAAATTCCCCTCAGTAACTGAAAGAGATAATTTATCAATTGGAGTTCCATCGGCAGAAAAAATAGAAAGGGTGTATTCTCCGGGTTCAAGCCAGTAGGAAACTGGAATTAAAGCAGTGCCATTTCCATTATAGGTATGCAGGGAGTAGCTTTCGCCGGCAAAAACAACTTCTCCTCCTGGCACCTCTTCCTTCAGCTCAATTTTTACAAGCTCCCCTTGCGAGACGTCGCCCGGGGCAATACTGATCGGAGATTCCGCCTGTAAACTCAAGCCTCTGTCAATCGTCCCGGGAAAAATAAAAAACAATAGTATTAGTATGATGGTTATGGCAGAAATAATCGAAAAGCGATTACAGGGAAACTTATTGAAGCTGTCTTTATAAGTTTTAGAGCTATCTTGAATCTCAGGAGGCATATGACTTCATCTCCTCATTTCAGGATTTGACCTCATTATATTTTTATTGACGCTGTCTGTCAAACTTAATAATGAGGGATCTTCTCCGTAACAGTTTGTGAAATTTACGACATGTGCCTGTAAAGCGACAGCTGCTCACCTCTTATTATAGGAAGCTATAAGGCGAAGTGATACTCGAAATTTT
>CAZVZM010000092.1:0-6784 GCA_964630835.1 uncultured Halanaerobiaceae bacterium | reverse complement strand
TGGCCAGATCGTCCCTGCTAAAATCCCCCAGTTCATCGCCGTTAAATCTTATGGTGCCGGTGGTGGCTTTATCCAAAGCCCCGATTAGATTTAAAAGCGTCGTCTTGCCCGAGCCCGAGGGTCCGAAAACCGAGGTAAACTCCCCCCGCGAAATCGTAAGGTCCACTCCGCGCAGGGCCGGCACCTCGATCTTTCCCTGCTGATATTTTTTCCTCACATCTGACAGGCTGATAAGAGCCATGTTTTTCACCTCTAATTTCAGTTATTTTTAGGAAGGCCACCTTCAAAAAAATCTTCTTTCTTAAGTCCTGTGTTAATTTTAATATCCTGCAGAAACACTTCTGTGCTGCTTTTATTACTTTTATGCATTCTGGAAATTTTAAATCGCTCCGGAACATATAGATGACTGTTTACTTTATTTAGAGAAGAAATATTTAATATTTTTTTTCTGCTTCCAACCTGATTATAATATTCTATCTTTTGAGGCTTGATTTCTTTTTTAGATAAAGTTATTTTTTTCAGAGTAAAACCAACCTCCTCTGCAATTTTGTTCGAAACAGGAAAGGTCTCAATGCAAAAATTTGTCTTACTCTGGGTCTGCAAATCATGTCTGAAATCTCCCGGGGTCGAAACAAGATCCTCATAAGTAAGATCTGAATCCAGAAAACTGTAATGTCTCTCCCCGGAAAATATACGAGTTTTTCGTTCCCAGCAATTAAAATAAATCCATCTTACATTTTCCCCTTTTCTGCTGCTGCGGGTGAAATAATAACCGCTCTTCCCCTCTTTTTGCCGGTTAAAACGATAAAGATATATTACATCTCCGGAAAGCAATGTGCAGCCGAGATATTCCAAATTATAACTTTTAATTTTATCAGATTTTTCAATTTCCATTTTGAGATAACACTTTACATCCTCAACTTCTGAAATTATTTTCTCACAGCATATTTCCAGTTTATTTACAGGTAGTGATTTTTGACGCAATTCTGCTCTCTTAGAGGCAATAATATCTATAATTTCAGAAGGATTTATAATTGAAAATAAATGCATTGTGTAGTCTCCCCTCTCCGCCTGACAAAAATCCTGATAAATTTATTGCTTTATCAGCTCAATTTTATTATATTCTGTTTTTATCTTTATGTAACCACCTAAAAGTATAGGTTTTAGTATGGTTGTTTTTTGGAGAAAAACCAAATTAATACAGGACGATTTATGTTTTAATTTTCTGATTTCTTTGGCAGCGGGTGCAATCTCTGGATTTTCAAAGATGATTATCAGTCAAAATTAGAGATTTTATACACAAATTGACTATATTATCCCTAAAGTCCTGCCCTTTTTTACAGCTTCAGTCCTATTTTTAACATCCAGCTTGCTGTAAATATTGCTGGTATGCCATTTCACCGTGTTGAGAGAAATATGAAGATTATCCGCTATCTCTATATTGGTAAGTCCCCTTGAAATCTCCTGCAGTATTTCCTTCTCCCGGTCGCTTAAAACTTCTGAGTATTGCTTCGCCGTTTCTTTAGAATAATCCGGCAGAGATGATAGCAATCCCCCTATAAAAACATTTTGGTCTGGATCGATATTCCCCTTTTTAGCGGTGAGATATCCTTCTAAGAGGGGTTTAATTTGGCCCCCCTCCTCGATGAAGCTGCGCAAATAGCCATGTTTTTGAGCCAGAAAAAGAGCATCATCCATAAAATCATGGTAAACAGCCGTTTCTTTTCCTGTAAAACCCTCATATTTATCTCCAGTCTGATGGAAAAGAACCCTGCTAATTAGCAACTTTGCCTTCAGTTCCGCACCTATCAATCTTCTCTGTTCGGCCAGCTCAATAATTTTACCCAATAATTTTTCAGCCTCTTTATACTTTTTGCCCTGAATTAAAGCCCTGCTCAAAGCCAGATACTCATAATGCCGAAATACACGGGGCTTTTTCCCCTGCTCTACACCATGTTCCTGCAAATACTTCAGAGCTTTTCGCCAGATGTTTCCTGTGCTGCTTTCCTCTTCAAGCCAGAAGCGCACACGCCAGGCTCTCTTCAGAAACTGAACTGAACCCACCTGTACTTTTTCCTGCAGTCCCTCAAGCTCTCTCAAAATTTCTTCTCCCCGGGGATAATCTTCCCGAGCAAAAAGATGTCTGAGCCAGAGGACATAAAAGAGTGCCTTTAAGCCCGGCTCGGGATTTCCGCTCAAAATTTTAAGCCCCTGTTCTAAGAACACATCTCCTCTTTCCAGTTCATCCTTTTCAGCAGCCACTGCGGCTCTAATGGCAAGTAAAAGACAGGCCCGATTGGAGGAATCCTTAATGGATTTGCCATTATTTCGAAGCAGTTCACCGCTTAAACTATCAGCACTATTAAGCCTGCCCTGAAACCAATAATATAGTGCTTCTTTTACCCCGGCAATAACAAGATAATAGTTGTTTTCTTGGCTATGTGCTTCATTTCTAAACCCTTCTAAAATATTCAGGGCTCTCTCCAGATTTCCCCTGATAGCCACTCTGTCTGCAAGAATATATCTGCCAAGAAATTGCCAGGGTGAACCCTCCGGCAAATTTTCAATGCTTTTCTTTATATCAGCCAGTGATTTTTCGGACTCTCTACTTCCTGGTTGAAATGAATGCCGGAAATTATCTATAAAAAGGCGACAGACATTGTTTAAACCTCTGCAAATCTTCTCTTTTTTCTTTGAGAGCTCCGCAAAATCACCCCGATCAAATTGCTCCTGAATTTCACTGAGACTGCTCCGGACGGCCTGTATATTACCCATCATTAATTTAGCGAATATTTTAAAGGATTTCAGATCCGGATTTTCTTCCAGCACTTCCTCCGGCAGCTCATCTATACTGCTGATAATAAAAGAATGTTTGCCGGAAAAAATCATCGATAAAGAATGTTTAAAAAGCATATCTGCCAGGCTCTCAAGATCTCCTGCAGAAATAATTTGATTTATAGCTTCCTCTATCATTCCTTTCTCCTCATACCATTTTGCTGCCTTTCTGTGGACCTCCTTTTTGCCATCCGGGTCCTGCAGATCTAATCTCTGCCGCAGAGCTTCAGCAAAAACTGAGTGGTAACGAAACCACTTTTCCTCTCCCTCAATAATCTGTAAAAATAACTGCTGTTCAGAAATCTCTCGAAGTAATTTGGCACTGTCCTTACCTGCTGTTACCATATCGGCCAGACTGTAATTAAATCTTCCCAGGCAGGAAGTCCGCAGCAAAAATTGCTGTAATTCTTCCCGCAAATTATTTATTACCTCCTGCACTAAATAATCAAAAAGCTGAAAGTTTTGCCGGGGAACATCTATCTCTTCTGTGTGGCGGGGAGATTTATCTCGAGCAACTGCTCCCATCAACCTGATGCCAGTAGGCCAGCCCTCCACCTTTTCTCTGAGCTCGAAGGCGGTGCTATAGTCAATACTTAGATTGGCCTCAGCAAAGAACTCTTTTACCTCTTCTGCACTAAATTGAAGATCATTTTTTGTAACAATTTTCATCTTTCCTTCACCCCGCCAGCGTATAGTTGGGAAGGGAGCGAGACTTCTGGAAGCCGCCATAATATGTGTTTGGGAGGGTAAATTATCAATTATGTATTGAAAATAATTAAATTGTCCAGGTTTTTCTAGTTGATGAATATCATCCAGAAATATATAAAGGGGAAACTCACAATCCTGTAAAATATTCAGCAGTTTTAACGCGAAATTTTTTATATCCTCCTGTCCATGAGTAGTATCCAGCGCTGCCCCTGAAATTTTTTTCATTAAGTCAGAGGTATCCAGTTCAAAATCATCATGCCTGCGCAGGGCGGTCACCAAATAAATGAAAAAGTAATTGGGAATATTATTGTCCTGAGAAACTGTAAGCCAACAGGCAGATTCCACCACCTCTTCATAACAGTCCAGCAAAAAAGAGGTTTTTCCATAACCAGCTGGCCCGGTTATTAAAGTAAAAGGTTGCGAAAAATTACTCTCTCCGGCCACAATGAGATTATTAAAAACTCTATTAATAAGTGTCTCCCTGCGAATATGATCGTTTTTTCTGACCGGGGGCTGTAAATTAGTATGTAAAATTTCCATCTGCATTATTTTTTCACCCGTTATCTGGAGTATTCCTGATAAAACATCAGCCTAATTATACCATAAAATTGGTTTTATGGGAACATCAAATTCAATAATAATTTGAATAAATATATCCCAGAGGATTATGAGCCAGCTTTCTGTCTTTTACCACAAGTGTGGTAACAGGGCTCTCACTGTATTTATCAAATAATATGTCGTGTCCAATGCAGAGTCCTACTATTACATTTATATCGGTTTCCTTTTTCCCCAGAAACCTGGCCTGACCGATGGGATTACACATAACATCTGGATCTTCTGCTCCCGGCAATCCTTTCAGATTATATTTTGCTTTTTCAACTCCGCACAGCTTACAGCAAACTGAAAATACTTCAAATCTATTTGCAAATATTTTATGGATCTCTTCAGCTTCTTCGGAAAGCCCAATGCAGAAAGCGATCCCTATTTTTTCATAGTTCATTCTTTCTGCGAAAACAACAGCTTCTTCCATCCTGGTCTTATCCGAGTAACAATCAGACTCCACCGAAGCAGAGACTTTAAGCCTCTCAATTTCTTTTTCACAGAGGTCGTCTATTTCCTTTTGAAAATCTTCCGTGCAGTCTTTACCAGAGCTGGAACATTCCTTATTATTGCATAGAGCACATTCCATTATTTTTTTCACCTCTTATTAATAAATATTTGGTTCTTCTCCAGAACCATTGTTGTAAAAGTCTATATGCTGGAAAATAAAAGAAAAATCATGTTTCACACATTTTCAATTTCAAAGATAGCTTTCAAAACTCAGGTTTAAATTAATTATCTGATATATCATCAAGCGCCGGCACATGCCGGCGCTGATTCCGTAGATTGTCCAGATATTATACCTTTTATTACCGTCAGGATCATGCCCGATTATAATTTCCTCTTATTCATTTTTTTATATATTTACATAATTTGCACTCTCTATTGCTGAAATTTGATCAGATCAATAAATCAAAATAAAAAGGTTTTTCCCACCTCGCCAATCTCTGCCCGGGAGCCGAGGGCCTGCTTAATTTTTTCCTCTACAGATATTCCCGTGCAGTGCATGGGCACTATCAGCTCCGGATCAAGTTTTTTAAGATAATCAATAGTTTTTTTCACTACAACTTCTTCAGCATTATAGAGGTGCATCCCTCCCATTACAGCCCTGATTTTATTCTGATCAATGATGCTTCTAATATATTCTATTGTATTAACTACCCCCGCATGAGCACATCCAAGGAGTACCACAACTCCTTTGCTCGTAGGAAAAAACAGGGCCTGATCATCCCTAAAATCATCTTTTTCCAGGCTTTTCTTTCCTTTTTCAGCAGAAGATGTTTTATATTTGTCCGGTGTTTTTTCCCAATCATTATTTCGAGGAATCTCCCCTGTAAGAGTCAAATCTTCCGCAATTTTTTGAGGAGAAGTCACCGGGCGAAAATCCACATCCTCCCGGGAAAATTTTAATCCTACTTCCTCCAGATAATCTTCTTCCCTGTGATGGACAAACTTCTGCATAAATACCCGGGGATGAGCATATAATTTAACTTCCTCATTTATTTCCTTCAACACCTCAATTCCCCCGCCGTGGTCATGGTGACCGTGGCTTAAAATAACACCTGAAATATCGGAAAGATCGATTTCCATTTTTTCTGCGTTATTTTCAAGGATCATTCCCTCTCCGGTATCAAAAAGAAATTTATCACCTCTGTAATTTATCCAGAAAGAGAGTCCATGCTCTGCCAGCATTCCCGATTCATAAACCAGATTATCAGCCAGTATTTTTACTTCAACTTCTTCCAAAATTATTTGACCTCCCCTTCCACTTCCCTATTTTGTCATAATTATAATCTTAATTCTATTATAAAATAGCAGCAGAGGGATTTCTTGCGTGCAGTTATTAAATCGTTGTGTTAAAATTGCTTATTAAATTAAACTATAAGATAGAAGATATGAATATCATGATAGTAATCTTATAAGATAAACCAATAATGAGAAAGACCATAGCAAATTATAGAAGTTTCTTTTGTAGGAACACAATAATATATTTTGGATTATTTCATGCTTTGGATTTGCCTTCATATATTGTATCATCTTTACATATCACTATATCACCTAATTTTCTATCCTGCAATTTTTTCCGGGTACGTGTTCTGCACGGTGGTTTTTTTGCTCAAACAAAATCTAACTATAAAAATTTTGGCTTTAAACTTGACATTGATATAAATGAGATGTATAATAATAAACGCGATGATGTTATACTTGTTACATATATAAATTGTGGATTTTCCTACTTATTGATCAGATTTTGTCTTAGTTTACTTTCATAATGACTATACCTGAAAACTATGAAGCAAAGTGACACTGGAAATTTTTCGAGGCCCGTGTCAGGTCTACGACCAAAAAATTATACCCCTGGCACAGGATGGACCGGACTGAGCGTGAGCTCATAGAGAAGCTCTCGCTAAGGCAGCACTTTTTTGGGTGCCGAAAACCAAACCCGAACAGAGGACATACTTCATTTTGACGAAGTTTTATAGCTTCTATTAAAAAAAGTGGGTTAGCTATAGCTTTCCATTATATATATCATCTTTCAACAGCAGATTTGTAGAAAAGCCTAAATTGTTAGATTTTTTATAAAAATTTAGAAAGGAGTGGATCATGTCTTTAAAACACGGCATTCTGGGACTTTTAACCT
>CAZVZM010000091.1:0-7000 GCA_964630835.1 uncultured Halanaerobiaceae bacterium | reverse complement strand
AGTTTTTCTAAAAAACGACAAATTTTATAAAGAAGGTAAAAAAATAAAATTATTAGGATCTTCTCCATAATCGTTGGTGAAATTTACGACAAATGCCTGTAAAAGCGATAGCTGCTCACCTCTTATTAAAGGAAGCTATGAGGCGAAGTGATACTCGAAATTTTTCGAAGCCTGGGTCAGGTCCATGGCCAAAAAATAGTGTCCCCGGCTCAGGATGTGCCGGGCTGAGCGAAGCTCAGGGAGGAGCTTTCGTGAAGGAAGCACTATTTTTGGGCCGAAAACTAAACTGAAGCAGAGGAAAAATTTCATTGTGAGCGGAGCCTCATAGCTTTCATGAATGAGTTCTATAAAAGTGGGAAAATGTCCTAAATGTAAGTGTTCTTAAACAAAATGCATCAACTGATATGGAGAAGAACCAAATTTCTAATTTATAATTCCTGGTTTGACATGCATCCTGACAGTCAATTAACCAATAAAAATAATTGAGGAGGCAGCTTCAGGACGCTGGCCCCGGTCCCGGTCTCTTTTTATCATCTAAAATTTCTTCGGGCTCTTTTGCTGCTCTCTCTTCGCCGGCCTGCTCAGGTTCTTTAATTACGGCAGTTGCAGCAAGGCGATCCCCGAGCCGACGGTTTTGAGGATCAGTGAGCAAAAAGATCAGCTCTATTACTGCAAAAATCAGGCCAATAATGGGACCTATTATCCAGCCCAGCAGAGGTATGATGGCGATAAAACTTCCAATTGTGAGGGGAATATTTCTTTTAGCCGAAATAGCCATATCGACCGTTTCTCCTTCCAGATTCATAACTTCAATATTCATCACTTTTTTACCCACGCTTTTGTTTTTCCATTCCTCCTGTTTTAAAAATTTATAGGGCAGGGCATCTTTAAGCAATAGATATAAGACGCTCAATATCCCTCCCAATATGGGAATGAATATGAAAACCCAGCCCACCAGCGCATCAATCAAAGCAGCCAAAATCCTGGGAAAAAGCTCGGCCTTTTCCACCGTAAAATCCTGATTTTCTTTGCCCTTTAAGTCTTTATTTTCCTTTGCGACCCCTTTAACCGTTTTCTCTTCTCTACCCTTTTCTTTTTCACTCATAAGTGCCCCCTCCTTATTTTGCATATTAACCATTTATTATATTATACAACATTATTGTTTGCCAGCAGTCACAACTGACTTTGATGTGGGTAACATCCCGGTCAAATTTAGTAGATTAAATGATTGCATTCCATAAAGTTAATATCATCAAAATCAAAACTTCAAAGTTATAATCTCCGGCAAAACATGCATACTGTCAATCATACTGCCAGTCAAATCACTTTTTGCAGAGGAATCAAAAATTAAATTCAGAGGTTAAATTTAAAATATAAAAGCTGGAACCCCAGAGAGGGATCCCAGTCTGATTAATCAGATAATAATATTCAAAGCAGCACGGATACGAAAGATTATTAATTGTTTGTTAGCTTTTAGGATCAGCTTTCGAGAGCTATCAGCAGTTATCAGCAGTTATCAGCAGCTTTAAGCCAGAGGTTTTAGGCGGCTTTTAGCAGCTTAAATCATGGCGGCTGAGGCTGCATAATTTCTCGCATGCATACCGGAAAAATGCCGGCAACCGGCCCGGGCAATATTTTCTTACATAAAAAAATAAAAAGTAGCTGGTCGACTTGAATGATTAGCGCCTCCCTGTTAATCATGCTGGAGGAATTTTTTATCTTCGCTCTCCTGCCACTTCTTGAGCTCATAATCAGCTTCGGGGTAACCATTCTGCTCCAGGGCCTCGCTGAGCAGCCCCATCAGCTCAAGAAAGCTGCGAAAATAGCTTACTTTTCTTTTGTCCCTGTCCAGCCACTCAACTTCGCCCTGCAGGCTGGCATGACGGCGATAATCAACTCGAATAAGAAAATAGGACGAATTCAGTTTTTTTTCTCTTTTTTTCGCCATTTTTTTCACCTCTGTATCCGGCGCTCTTATGAGACCATTTGCTCTATCAATCTGTTTGAAAACTGCTTTTATTTCTGCTGCATTTATATTATACTACAAATTTTCCTGTTTGCAGTCTTATATCACTCTTATTTAACTTTGATTTTAGTTTTATTTTGAGGTTTATCCATACCTAAAAAAAAGCACTATATATGCTGGAAAGCAGAGGAAAATTTCATCTGAACTGGGCCTCATGCATTCCAGGAATTAGCTCTATAAAATATTCATGCAAAATCCAGGAGCCGATCGAGAGGCTGATGAAGTGTATAAGCTATTTTTAAATGATCGGCAAAATTTTTTCCGAAAGTTAAATACATAAAATTAAATGCGCGAATACGAGGTATTGACCGTAAAGCTTTTTGCCTCATCGCAGGATATAACCCAGTTTTTTATCCGGGATAAGATTTTCTCCACCTGAGGTTCCTCCACCTCTATCAGAAGCAGAAGATAGTGGCCATCTTTCCAGCAGCATAGGGCGTCAGAGCGGCGGAGACAGCTGTTAAAAGCTCTCTGAAGACAATTAATATATTTCTCCTGGTCACCATTACTTGTATTTCCTCTTTTAAAATCCATTATAATAGATGCAAGATATATCTGCTTTTTGTCCTTTCTGCGCTGCACCTGCTTTTTTTGAAGCAGAACAATTTCTCGAAACGTTTCGTGATTTAAAATGCATATATCATCTTCTTCCTGACTTCCGCTAAATTCTTCAACTATGTCTTCGACCTCATCAGGCCTGGAAGAGGTTTTTTCAACCTTTTCATCCCCGCCGGCGCCGGCGCTGTAGCTCTCCCAGTCCACCTCCGGAAAGGGCTCCACTCCTTTCTGGGCCAGCAGTGCCTCAAGATAGGAATAATATCTGCGGGCCTTATTTGTTTTTCCCTGTTCTAGCATAGCATCAACATAAAGCTGATGCAGCTCCTCCTCAAAGGGTTCTATCTGCAGAGCCCGGTAAAGCATCTTCTCCACTTCCTGATAATCCTGCTCCTGTATAAGAAGATTTGCCGCAGCAATCACAGCCTCCAGATAAATCTGGCGATACTGCACCCTTTTCGTTACCACCCAGGGCAGATTGTAGCGAGAGTTTAAATAATCCCCCTGATAGAGGTCAAGGGCCCTGCTATAAGCCTCCCTGGCTTTTTCGGGGGCATTGCTCTGGGTTAATTTTTCCGCTCTCCTGCAGCCTGAAATAAATTCTCTGATATCATACCAGCCTCCGCCTTCCCAGTTTAGCCTATAACCGCCCCCTGCGAACTCGATATATTTTCCCGGGCTGTAATTTTCGTGTGAGGCCAGCAGTTTTCGCAGGCGGTAAATTCGGTTTTCGAGTGCGTTCCTGGAATCTACAAGCTCCATATCAAAATCCAGATCATCAATTATTTGTGCGGGCGGAATAATTTCGCCAGGATGACTCAACAGATACTGAAATAGGACCCAGAGTTTTTCTGCTCTACTCGTGAGGTCTGAGATGATTTCTTCATCCTTCCTGACCAAAAATCTCCCCAGGCTGTAAACCTCCAGATTTGAATCCTGCAATTTTTTCGCCCCCCGCCTTTCAAAAATACATAATTCAAAGCTTTAAATTAATTATACCTCATTTTCAGCATAAATAAAAGTCCCAAAAAAAATAATTTTCTTAAGACTTCACATGCAGCCGGTTTCCCCTTATAATAAAGATAGAGGCTTATCTTAATTGTTGGATATTCTCCATAATCGCTGGTGAAATTTACGACATGTGCCTGTAAAGCGATAGCTGTTCACCTCTTATTCTTATTATAGGTTTTTATTATAGGAAGCTATGAGGCGAAGTGATACTCGAAATTTTAAATTCCAGGAAGAAACATTAAAATAGAACATAAGAGCGGGAGTATGAGAAGATATTTTTGAAAAAATATCATTGGGAGGTGAAGGGAATTTATGTCCCTTCAGGAGATTTACAGCAGTGGAAAACTCAAAGTTAAGGTAAAAAAAGCCTACGAAAAGTATAAAAATTGCACCCTCTGTCCCCGAAGGTGCGGAGTAAACCGTCTCGCTGATGAGCGGGGAGAGTGCGGCATAGGTCGCCTGCCCCTTATTTCCGGCTCCGGACCTCATCGCGGAGAGGAACCTCCTTTAAGCGGACGCAGGGGCTCGGGTACTATATTTTTCTCAGGCTGCAATCTAAAGTGTGTCTTCTGTCAGAACTACGATATTAGCAATAATTTGCGCGGTAGAGCCGTGGATATTCCCCGCCTTGCTGAGATCATGCTCAAGCTGGAAAAAAGAGGATGCCATAATATAAATCTCGTCACTCCCAGTCATGTGATATATCCCATTCTTGCCGCGCTATATCTTGCCGCCAGAAAAGACCTTGATCTGCCCGTGGTGTATAATTCTTCCGGTTACGATAGCATGGAGACACTGAAGTTGATGGAGGGGGCTGTCGATATCTACATGCCCGATTTTAAATACGGCAGCAGTGCCAGCGGCAAAAAGTATTCCGGGGTATCAGACTATTTCGACATCGCCGCTCCGGCCATCAGAGAAATGTACCGGCAGGTCGGTAAACTCAAAGTCGACGGGAGAGGAATAGCCCAATCAGGCCTCTTAATAAGGCACCTGGTCCTCCCTGAAAATGCGGCCCGCACGGATAAAGTTATGAAGTTTATAGGCGAGGAAATCTCGCCCAATAATTACATCAATCTCATGCGACAGTATTATCCGGCTTTTAGGGCCAGCGAATTTTCCGAGCTCTCCCGACGACCCCGCCACAAAGAATTCAAACGAGCCAGAAAGGCGGCTGAAGAAGCCGGTATAACCCCTCATCAGGTGCCGGAAAGAAATTGAACTGGCAAGCCCGGGGGCGGGAACCGGTATAAAAATTTGGTTTTTCTCCCAAACCGTTGCTTCAAAATATGCTATATACGCTGGAAAGTCATAGCTATTTAATATTTTTTATGGAAAGTTATAAATTTTTATAGGAAGCTATAGGGCGAAATGATATTCAAAATTTTTCGCAATCTCGCTCAGGGACATGACCGAAATAAATATGCCCCGGCTCAGGGGCTGCCGGGGTGATAATAAGCATAATGAACTTTTAGAGGAATACTCGAGAAAACAAGCTCTTTTTTGGAATCGAGAACTAAACTTAATCAGGGAAAAATTTTATCTTCTCTCTGCTAAGCCTATCATTCTCTCTCTTTATCCTCCCTGTCTTCCTCTTCTTCTGGCCACTCTTTCTCTTCTGACCGTTCACTATCCTTCTCTTTCTGTCTCCTGCCGTAAAATTTTTTTCTGCTGGTGTAATCCAGATTTCTTAAAATAATGGCTCCTCCCCCTAAAAGCATAAGGCCCAGTATATAACTTCCCACTATAAACATACCGATCCCTAAAGCGACAGCCACTATACCAACGGCTCGATAAAGCATCGTTTTTCACCTCGAGTTATCAGGTTCCTTCCTGCCAGCTGTTGAGATATTCAATCTGCTCCTCACTCAGCTGCTGATAGGACATACCCTTGCTTTCAAGTTTAATTTCGGCAATGCGGTTTTCTATCTCCTCCGGCACCGAGTGCACGCTTGCCGAAAGCTCTTTCCCTTTCTCAAGAAGCCAGCCTGCGGAAAGAGCCTGGCCGGCAAAGCTCATATCCATAACGCTGGCGGGATGACCCTGCCCGGCACAGAGGTTAACCAGCCGCCCTTCGGCAATCACATAAAGACTTTTACCCGACTCAAGCACAAATTTTTCCGTGTGCTCATTTACCCGTTCGCTTCTCTGACTTTGTTCTTCAACCCAGTCCAGATTTATTTCAACGTTGAAATGACCGGCATTGGCCAGAATAGCTCCGTCCTTCATTTTTTCCAGGTGCTCTCCATCGATAGCGTGCTTGTTGCCGGTTGCGGTGACAAAAATATCGCCAATCTCGGCCGCTTCAGACATATCCAGAGCCTGAAATCCATCCATACAGGCCTGGAGCGCCCGCACCGGTTCGCTCTCCACAATATGCACTCTTGCCCCCAGACCTTCGGCATCCCGGGCAATACCCTCGCCGCAATATCCATATCCCACAACAACCACATCGCTGCCCGCGATCATGCGGTTGGTGGCGGCCAGTATACCTGTTATGCTGGACTGTCCGGTGCCATAATAGTTATCAAATAGATGCTTGATGCGGCTGCCGTTCACATCCACAGCGGGAAAGGGAAGCTCACCTGCTTTGGCCATAGCTTTAAGACGGATTATTCCTGTTGTGGTCTCCTCGCATACACCTCTAAACCCCTCATAATCCGGCCCGTATTTTTCCAGGTAGGCGGTGGTCATATCTCCCCCATCATCAATGAGGACGTGGGGATCATGGGCAAGAGTTTTATCTATATTGCTGTAAAACTCCTCTTCACTTTCTCCTCTGCGTCCGTAGGTATCCAGACCTTTGTCGTTGAGATAGGCCGCCACATCATCCTGAGTGCTCAATGGGTTTGAGGCACATAGTTTAACCTGAGCTCCCCCTGCATTGAGAGTTTCCATCAAAACCGCCGTCTCTGTAGTTATATGAAGGCAGCAGGAAATTCTGCTACCCTGCAGGGGTTTCTGCTTCTGCCATTCCTCAAGAAGTCCGGAAAGCACCGGCATCTCCTCTCTGTCAAAATCAATTCTGCGCTTTCCCAGTTCCTCCGGTTTGAGCTCCTTCTTTTCATCAGACAAAATTATCATCTCCTTTTTAAATTAATTATCAGTGTGTGCACTGCAAAAAATCTGATTTAAAGTCTGACTTGATGGAAAAAATATATTGTGATCCATGACATAGTAATCTCTAGCATTGCAATGAGCCTGTCAAAAAGATTAATTGAAAAATTACATTCAGAACAAACGTCCATATATTTAAATATTTTTTTGTTCTTTTCCACATCAGCTGGTCGAATCTAGTTTTGATTTGCTTTAATAATGATTATATGTGGAAGCTATAAAGCGAAGTAATACCAAATTTTTTATGCGGCTATCAATAATCTTACTGCTTTTTATCCCGACTAAATCATC
>CAZVZM010000090.1:0-7068 GCA_964630835.1 uncultured Halanaerobiaceae bacterium | reverse complement strand
CGGTATATTTACCCTTATCATGCTGCTTTTTTATCTTTTCCTCCCCTCCGCCCTTTTCAATTTTCGCCTTTTTCTGTTTCAGCTCTTCAATCTTTTCATCCACTCTGTTTACCTCCTCCATGTTTAAAAACATTAGCCCCTTACAAATACTTTATTACATTAATTTTATTAATATGATATAGTTTTTGTCAAATTGCAGATTTGAACTGCTGCTTCTTCTCCAAAACCGCCAACCCAATCAGATAAATTTACCTGGCCAGAGAGAGCTTAAAGCCGGGTAATATTAGGGGCTGCAGGATGGAAATTATTCGAACACAAAATCAAAAACCACAAGTATCATGGCCTGAAATATCGTGACCGGTTAAAGGGTTTCAAACTAACCCCCACCCGAACAGCCCCATTATATCTTTAAAGTTAATCTATTATATCCAGCCCCTGTATTCCATTGCTTCATTTAGCCTGCGGATAGCTTCCACATATGCTGCCGTTCTCATGGGAACATCCAGTTCATGCTTCATATCGTGCACGCGATGAAAGGCATCAATCATCATTTCTTTCAGGCGCTTATCCACCTCTTCCTCTTTCCAGTAAAAGTTGTAATTGTTTTGAACCCACTCAAAATATGATACAGTAACTCCCCCGCAGTTGGCAAGTATATCTGGAATTACCATGATGTGCTTATCTTTTAGGACCTCATCTGCTTCGGGAGAGGTGGGGCCATTAGCGGCCTCAGCGAGAATTTTAGCGTCAATATTTTCCGCGATTTCTGCATCGATCTGATTGGCCAGGGCAGCCGGAATCAGGACGTCACAGGAAATGGAAAACAGCTCTTCATTTCCAATCTCCTCTGTGTCAGGAAAACCTTTAACCGTTTTGTTTTTCTCATAATATTCCTTCAGCTCGCCGGCCGGTATGCCATTCGGATTGTATACGCCTTCCACCTGCTCCGTCTTCGGATTATAGACGGTGGTAGCAATTAAACTGGCTCCCAGATTTTCCAGGAAAATGGCGCTGTAGCTGCCAACTGATCCATAACCCTGAACGACCACATCTGCTCCCTCCAGGTCCAGATCCATGGTGCGGGCAGCCTCCTGAACATTGTACATAACCCCTCTGCCTGTAGCATAACTTCTGCCCTCGGATCCTCCCAGGACCAGCGGCTTGCCGGTCACAAGACCGGGGCTATAAACACCGCTCATCTTGGAGTATTCATCCACAAACCAGCCCATAACCTGGGCGTTGGTGTTAACGTCCGGAGCGGGAATATCCTTCTCGGGACCAATAATGGGCTTAATTGCTTCAATAAACTTGCGGGATAAACGTTCAAGCTCTCTTTCGCTCATATCTGTCGGCTCGCAGATCACTCCCCCCTTGGCACCTCCATAGGGGACATTGGCCAGGGCGCATTTAAATGTCATCCAGGCGGCCATGGCCTCGACCTCTTCTCTGTTCACCTCCGGATGATAGCGAATGCCTCCCTTGGTGGGGCCGAGCACATCATTGTGCTGGCAGCGAAAGCCGCGAAAAACCTCGAAACCACCGTCATCCATCTTCACCGGGACTTCAACCTTTAACGTCTTCATAGGATTTTTTAGAAAGGTCATCACTTCATCGTCCAGGTCCAGCTCCCTGCAGGCTCTTCTAACCTGCGCAATCACCATCTCATAGATGTCAAAGTCACTCATTTTAACTCCCCCGTTGATAAGTTTTTTGGCTCCTCCTGCCTGCAATCCTACCTGTCAAGCAGGTCTGCCGTTGAAAGACTGGCCAGAGCCAGAGAATTATATTTTGTCTCCACAGTATCCGCCCTGGAAGTAAGGACAAGGGGAACTTTGGCCCCATATACCACGCTGGCTGCGGGGGTGCCTGCATAGACAATCATTGCCTTGTAAAATATATTGCCGGCTTCGATATCAGGTGTGATCAAAATATCGGCCCTGCCTGCCACCTCTCCCCCGATACCTTTATGGTCGGCAGCAGACTCAAAAATAGCATTGTCCAGGGCAAGAGGCCCATCAATCAGACAGTTTTTGATCTGACCTCTATCCTGCATTTTGCTCAATATAGCTGCATCTTCGGTATCAGGCATATTGCTGCTGACATTTTCCACGGCCGCCAGAACTGCAACCCGGGGAGTCTCCATCCCAATCGATCTAGCTATGGTCACAGCATTTCTGATAATATCGGCCTTTTCCGATAGGTCTGGATCGGGATTCATGCCCGCATCGCTCATAAAAACCATTTTATCTTTTTCTTCAAGGTCCATAAGTGTCACAAGACTGAGCAGCTTATCCTGACGGAGCCCGTGTTTTTTATCAAGCAGGGCCCGCAGGATCGTACCAGTGCTCAGCATTCCCTTCATGGGAAAATCAGCCTCACCGGAAGCGGTAAGCTCTACAGCTTTTTCTGCAGCATCTGCCGTGTCCTCTGCCGCTTCCACCCTCACTTCAGAAGCATCCATCCCTGCCTCTGGAAGCAGACTTCTGATTTTCACCGGATTCCCGGTTAATATTGGCCTGACAATCCCATCTCTTTTTGCCCTGGCCACACTTTCCAGAACCACCTCATCTCCGGCAGCTGCCACTGCCACCGTAAGAGTTGGGCCTTCCCTGGCGGCTTCGATCAATTCCTCCATGTTCTTCCGCATTTACAATTCCTCCTGATTTTGATCTTTGCTAACACAGAATTTTTATTTATAACCATTATATCCGTATTGACACTTTATTGAATTTCAGGTGCAACCTGCATCACTCCGGCTGACAGAGTTCCATAAGCACTCCACTGGCGCTTTTAGGGTGCACAAAAATTATTTTTTTGCCACCTGCACCGGGGGAAGGTTCATCGCCGATAAATTCCACCCCTTCACTTTTCATCTTTTTCACTTTGCCTTCAATATCATCAACCTCAAAGGCAAGATGGTGTATGCCTTCTCCCCTTTTTTCCAGATGGCGGGCGATGGGACTTTCCTCATTGAGAGGTTCCAGAAGTTCAATTTTGCTATCTCCAGCTTCCAGAAATGCAACCTCAACTCCCTGGTCGGAAACCTTCTCCCGGCCTTTATATTTCAACCCCAGAGCGTCCCGATAGTAGGGCAGAGAGGCCTCCAGTTCATTTACCGCTATACCGATATGATCAATTTTCATGGCCGACAATTCCTCCTATTCTTTTTCCATAAATTTTTGCAGTCTATTATAAAGCTTTTCGGCCTCCGAATAAGGATCATCTTCCCTGTCAAAAACCTTCTGAAGTCGCCCGGCAAAGCCTTCATCCTCCATGACGGGTGTAATCAATCTGGTTCGGACCTTCTCCTCCAGTAGATGCTTGATATGCTTTCTTATAATCTGATTGCGGTGCCGGTCTATTTCCCCGCTCTCTTTCAGCATAGAGCGGTGTTGATCTATTGTTTTAACAACTTTTTTTATATTTTTCCCTGTTGTGGCCACAGTTTTCATCATGGCGGGAAAAACGCCCTCACCATCGGATTTGTTGAGCTCGAGCATCTGCCTTAAAACCAGTTCCATCCTGTCAACCCGGGGGTGGTCAGCTTTATTTAAGACGAAAATGTCTCCCGCCTCCATAAGCCCCGCCTTAAAAGCCTGAATTTCATCACCGACTTCAGGCATTGTAACCACCAGGGTGGTATCGGCCAGATTGACTATATCTATTTCATTCTGGCCTACACCTACTGTTTCGATAACTATCCTGCTGTAACCCGCTGAAGACAATATCAAAACTGTATCAAATATGGCCGGATTGAGGCCGCCTAAATACCCGCGAGTGGCCATGCTGCGGATAAATACATCCGGGAGTGTGCTTATTTCATCCATGCGGATTCTATCCCCCAAAAGGGCTCCGCCGCTGAACTCACTGGTAGGGTCGATTGCTATGACCGCGGTTTTATAATCTTTATTTATCCACTCCAGAACAATTTTTTCCACCAGTGTGCTTTTGCCGGCACCTGGAGGGCCTGTAACTCCCACCAGGTAGGACAGCTCGCTATGGGCATAGAGCTCCTTAAGAAGGGGAGCAGCCCGCTCACGCTTATTTTCAACCAGAGTAATGGCCCGGGCAACAGCAGATTTGTCCCCGGACCTGACATCAGAGGCCGAAATTTCCATCAGCTTTCCTCCATATTATCCCGAATAAAATCAATTATTTCCTCGACCGATGTGCCCGGCTGGAATATGGCTTTAATTCCCAGATCATGAAGATAATCATGATCTTTATCGGGAATTGTTCCTCCGGCCATAACCAGCACATCATCGTGCCCGGCCTCGGACAGCTTCTCCATGATGACAGGAAAAAGCTGCCTGTGAGCACCGGAAAGTATGCTTAAGCCAATTACATCCACGTCTTCCTGAACGGCAGCATTGACTATATCGTCGGGAGACTGCCTCAGGCCTGTATATACAACCTCCATGCCGGCTTCTTTAAGGCCCCGGGCGATTACCTTTGCTCCCCGATCATGACCGTCCAGGCCGGGTTTGGCTATTAAAACCTTTATATTATTCTCAGCCATGGCTGTTCCCTCCTGCTGACTTTAAGTTTGAAGTTCCTATCTCGTGGTCGGACCATTTAAAAGTGGCGAGCTTCATATTCCCCAAATTCTTCTCTGAGCACCGAGCAAATTTCTCCTATGCTGACATAGTCTTTGACCGCTTTTACAAGGGGAGGGAGAAGATTTTCATCGCTTCGGGCAGCAGACCGGATTTTATCCAGGTGCTGATCTACTGCGTCCTGATCCCTGTTTTCTTTGACCTTTTCCAGACGCTGGCGCTGATCTTCCTCCAGCTCTTCATCAACTGTAAGAATTTCCTCTACCTGTCTTTCCTCTTCTTCCCTGTATTTGTTAACACCGACAACCACGCGTTCTTCTTCTTCAATCTCTCTCTGCATCTCGTAAGCTGTTTCCTGGATCTCCCTCTGGACAAAACCTGCTTTGATGGCTTCTACCATACCGCCCAGGCTGTCGATCTCATCGAGATAATCCCGGGCCTCATCTACAATTTTGTCGGTCAGAGCCTCTATGCAGTACGATCCTCCCAGGGGATCGACAGTATCAGCCACTCCCGTCTCCTCGGCTATTATTTGCTGGGTGCGCAGAGCTATCCTGACCGATTCTTCGGTTGGGAGACTTAAAGCCTCATCATAGGAATTGGTGTGAAGAGACTGAGTGCCACCCAGGACACCTGCCAGTGCCTGCAGAGCCACGCGGACAATATTATTTTGAGGCTGCTGTGCTGTAAGTGCCGCACCGGCTGTCTGTGTGTGAAATCTGAGCATGCAGGATTTTTCTTTTTCGGCGCCAAATCTATCCTTCATAATTTCGGCCCATAGTCTTCTGGCCGCTCTGAATTTAGCTATTTCCTCCAGAAAGTTCATCTGTGCATTGAAGAAAAAGGAAAGTCGAGGAGCAAACTCGTCAACATTAAGACCGGCCTCCAGTGCAGCTTCCACATATTCAATGCCATTGGCCAGCGTGAAAGCCACCTCCTGAACGGCATCGGAACCGGCTTCTCTGATATGGTAACCGCTGATACTGATTGTATTCCAGCGGGGCATCTCCTCAGAACAGAATTCAAAGAGATCAGTGATCAGGCGGAGAGAAGGATCGGGGGGGAAAATGTATGTCCCTCTTGCTATATATTCCTTGAGTATATCGTTTTGAGTTGTCCCTGTGAGCTCGGAGCGATCGACTCCCTGCTTTTCTCCCACGGCTACATACATAGCCAGGAGTACCGCAGCGGGAGCATTTATGGTCATAGAGGTGCTCACCTGATCGAGAGGTATCTCATCAAAAAGCACCTCCATATCGGCCAGTGTGTCAATGGCAACTCCAACACGTCCCACTTCTCCTCGGGCGAGATCGTGAGTGGAATCGTATCCTATCTGAGTGGGCAGATCAAAAGCTGTGCTGAGCCCGGTCTGTCCTTCCTCCAGCAGATAGCGAAATCTCTCATTTGTTTCCCGGGCAGTGCCAAAACCGGCATACTGACGCATTGTCCAGACTTTGCTTCGATACATGGTGGGATAAACTCCCCGGGTGAAGGGATGCTGTCCGGGAAAATTTACATGATCCTCATAGTCAATATCCTCAGTTTCACGCGGTGTATAGAGCGGCTTCACGGATATGCCCGAATCAGTGGTGAACTCATCCTCCCGTTCACCAAAGGCTTCCCGGGTCGGCTCGTATTTATTTTTCCGCCACTGTTCATACATCTTTTTGAAATCTCCCATAAGTCTAACCTCCCTGTCAACTTATTTAAATTAGTTCTATTCCAGCCTGAAAGGCCGCGAGATTTTTTTCCTCTGTTCCCTCCGGAACCCTCGTTTTAATGGCACTCTCGATGGAATCAGAGGTAACTCCAGGCAGAAAATGACTCAGCGCCCCCAGAGCCACAATATTTGCTGTCAGCTCCAGCCCGATCTCATCACGAGCCGTAGCGATAATAGGTAGCGAGTGAAATTCCCCTTTTGAGGGAGGCCCGTAATTTTCAGCATCTAGCTTCTCATCAATTATGACGACTCCGTCCTCCTCCACTTCTTCTCCATATTTTTCAAGCGCTTCATCGGTCAGGCACAGGAGGATGTCTGCCTTTACAACTTTGGGATAATCAATCTCTTCTTTGCTTATAACCACCTCTGCCCGGCTGGCACCTCCCCGGGATTCGGGGCCATATGATTGAGTCTGCACTACATTCAGCTCCGGATTGTAGAGGCTGGATTCAGCCAGAATAATTCCTGCCAGGATCATTCCCTGACCGCCGGCACCGCTCAGTCTTACTTCCAGTCTTTCCATATCTATTCACCTGCCTCTGATTTGGCATTTCTGATCAGGTTCTGATATTTTTCCGTGTATTCCTCTTTCTCATGCTTATAGAGTATACCGGCTGGAAACTTACCTTCTTTCTCTTCCTCAGATAGCTCTTCATACTTTTCTTCGTCAATGACGATATCCTTCTGCCATCTAAGCATGTCCACGGCATCGCCGATATCATTTCTGCGGCCAAAATTAACCGGGCACTGACTGAAGGCCTCAATAAAGCTGAAGCCGCTGTGCTCAAAACC
>CAZVZM010000089.1:0-7144 GCA_964630835.1 uncultured Halanaerobiaceae bacterium | reverse complement strand
CAAGAGAGAGCGGGAGCTGGGCATCAGGCAGATGTAACACTTTCGAAGGAGGTGTGCTGATGGCTCAAAACAGCCAGGGCCGCAAAGAAGAAATCGGCAAAGTTGTAAGCAATAAGATGGATAAGACAGTAACAGTAGAAGTTATAAGGCGCAAACAGCATGATCTATATAAAAAGACTATTAGAAGAGGTAAGAGATTTAAAGCTCATGATGAAAACAATGAATGTCAGGAAGGCGATACAGTAAAGATAACAGAAACCAGACCGCTCAGCAAAACCAAGCGCTGGCGGGTGACTGAAATAATGGAGAGAGCCAAATAAACACCGGTCTGTAAAAGGGGTGGATAAGATGATTCAGACTGAAAGTCGCCTCAAGGTCGCCGATAATTCCGGGGCGAGAGAACTCGTATGTATAAAAGTGCCGGGCAGCAGCGGAAAAAAATATGCCGGCATTGGAGAGAAAATTATATGTTCAGTTAAAGAAGCCATTCCAGATGGGATGGTGAGCAAGGGAGAAATTGTTCCTGCTCTGGTTGTCCGCACCAAAAAGGAAATCAGAAGAGAAGATGGTTCATATATTAAGTTTGATGAGAATGCAGCAGTCATTGTCGATGAAGTCGATAACCCCAGAGGCACCCGCATTTTTGGCCCGGTAACCAGAGAGCTGCGAGAGAAAAATCATATGAAAATAATTTCTCTGGCGCCGGAGGTACTATAGCTGCAGATGGGAGGGGTGAAAAGTGAAAGTTAAAAAAGGAGATATGGTCGAAGTCATATATGGTAAAGATGTTGGTAAGCGCGGCAAGATTTTAAATGTGGATAGAGATGAAGAGCGTGTGATAGTTGAGGGAGTAAATATTGTACACCGTCACATGCAGCCCACCCAGGATATGTCCCAGGGAGGCATTATCGAAAATGAAGCGCCGGTCCACGTCTCCAATGTTATGCTGGTATGTCCTGCCTGCGATGAAAGAAGCAGAGTTGGTTACATGTTTACGGAAAACGATGATAAGGTGCGTTACTGCAAAAAATGCGATCAAGTCGTTGATGATTAAATGGATCGCCGCGAAGGGAGGTTTGATTTAGATGTCAGTTCTGGCCGAGCAGTACAGGGATGAAATAAGGCCCGCTCTTAAGGAAGAGTTTGATTATGAAAATATCATGGAAGCTCCCGAAGTTGAAAAGGTAGTTATAAATGTTGGTCTGGGAGATGCCAGGGAAGATACCGATCTGCTCGATTCCGTTATGGAGGATATAACGAGCATCACCGGTCAGAAACCGGTTGTTACAAGAGCCAAAAGAGCTATTGCCAATTTTAAAATCAGAGAAGGAATGCCTGTTGGTATGAAAGTTAATCTGCGGGATAGACTGATGTATGAGTTTTTGTATCGATTGATAAATATTGCTCTGCCTCGAATTCGTGACTTCAGAGGGGTATCTCGCAGTTCTTTTGATGGTCGGGGCAATTTTAATATCGGCATCAGGGATCACACAATTTTTCCCGAAATTGAAGTGGATGAGGTCGATCAGGTTACAGGTATGCAAATCACGATCGTCACCTCTGCTGAAACGGATGAAGAGGGTTATGAGCTGCTCAAAAGAATGGGCATGCCGTTTAATGACTGATAGCCCGTTTGATTTTATGGCAGTGTAGCAGATTTTTAAAGGAGGGATGAACAGTGCCTAGAAAAGCGCTGATTGAAAAGGCCAATAGAGAAAGAAAATATTCCACCCGGGGTGTAAATCGATGCGGTCGCTGCGGAAGAGCCCGGGGATATATGAGAAAATTTGATCTCTGTCGGGTCTGTTTTCGGGAGCTGGCCCATAAAGGTGAGATTCCCGGAGTTAAGAAAGCCAGCTGGTAATACAAAGGAGGTGTCTATATGAACAGCGATCCCATTGCTGACATGCTTACCAGGATTCGAAATGCCAATGAGGCCTACAAAGAGGTAGTCAATGTGCCGGCTTCAAATATAAAAAAAGGTATTGCTGAGATCATGGATGAAGAGGGTTTTGTAGACGATGTAAAATTGATTGAGCGCCATCCTCAAAATGATATAAGGCTCTATCTCAAATATGGAAAGAATGATGAAAAAGTGATAACAGGCCTTAAACGCATCAGCAAGCCGGGACTAAGAGTTTACGTAGATAAAGATGAAATTCCAGAGGTCCTGGGCGGTCTCGGTGTGGCAATTATTTCCACCTCTCACGGTGTTCTCTCTGACAAAGATGCGCGCAGGAAAGGCGTGGGTGGAGAGGTGCTCTGCTACGTCTGGTAATTTTAAGAGGAAATTTTTAGGAGGTGAAGCAGTATGTCCAGAATAGGCAGATTGCCTGTTGACGTCCCGGAAAATGTTGATATAGATTTTGACGAAAGCGAAGTTACAGTTTCCGGCCCTCTGGGTCAAATGAGCAAGGATATTCATTCCTCACTTGAACTGAAAAAGGATGAAGATCAGCTAAAAGTGCTTATAACTGCCGATGAGAAAAAAGAAACCAGAGCTCTGCAGGGAATGATGCGCAGCCTGATTGACAGCATGATAGAAGGCGTTACAGAAGGTTTTACGAGAGAGCTGGAAATGAAAGGTGTTGGTTACAGGGCGAGTTTGCAGGGAGATAAGCTGCAGCTGGAAGTGGGGTATTCCCATCCTGTAACTGTAGAAGCACCGGGCAATATCGAATTTGAGGTTGAAGACAGCACAGAGATAAAGGTTAAGGGAACAGATAAACAGCTTGTAGGAGATGTGGCCGCCCGCATAAGATCGGTAAGAGAGCCGGAACCTTATAAGGGTAAAGGCATCAGGTATAAAGGAGAAAACATCAGACGCAAAGAAGGAAAGACCGCAGCAGCCACAGCTGAACAGTAAAGTTCACGGCCGGAAATATTGTTCCCAACAATTAATCAGGAAGATGGGAGGGATTGTGATGAGTCAGCTCGATAAGCGGGAGGCCCGCAAAAGAAGACATAAAAGGATCAGACAGGAAATCATGGGCACTCCCAGCAGGCCACGGATGTGCGTGAGCCGCAGTCTTAAAAATATACATGTCCAGATTATAGATGATTTGAGACGCGAGACTCTGGTATCAGCCTCGACAACTGAACCGGAAATTGGAGATGAAATTGATTACGGAGGCAATAAAGAGGCTGCCAGAGTCGTAGGAGAATTTGCAGCAGATCGTGCCCTGGAGGAAGGTATTGACGAAGTGGTTTTTGATAGAGCCGGCTACAAATATCACGGCCGGATTAAAGCCCTGGCGGAAGCGGCCCGGGAGGCAGGGCTAAAGTTTTAAAGAAAAGGAGGTTATTAAATGATATATCCTGATATTGATCCAGAAAAGCTGGATCTGGATGAAAGAGTTGTGGATATAAACAGAGTATCCAAGGTTGTAAAAGGAGGAAGAAAGTTTAGCTTCAGTGCTCTGGTTGTCGTAGGGGATGAAAATGGATACGTGGGAGCAGGATACGGCAAGGCCAATGAAGTTCCCGAAGCTATCAGAAAGGGCATTGAAGACGGAAAGAAAAACCTGATAGAAGTGCCCCTCGTAGAAAATACCATTCCTCATGAGATTAACGGCATTTTTGGAGCGGGGAAAGTCCTGCTTAAGCCCGCCGCTCCCGGCACAGGGGTAATAGCAGGTGGACCTGTTAGAGCTGCTGTAGAACTGGCGGGTATCAGAGATATCCTCACGAAGTCCATCGGCAGCTCCAATCCAATTAATATGGTTAAGGCCACCATGAACGGCCTTGAGAGGCTTAAGGATGTTGAAGAGGTTGCTCGACTGCGCGGTAAATCGGTAGAGGAAATCACAGGATAAATTTTCTGAAAGAAAATTGAAGGAGGTGCCGCTATGAAACTGCACAACTTAAGCCCCGCCGAAAATGCAAAAAGCCGCAAAAAAAGGAAGGGGCGGGGAACCGGATCCGGCCGCGGAAATTTCTGCGGAAGAGGTGTTAAAGGTCAAAACGCTCGTTCCGGTGGCAGTGTTGGTCCCATATTTGAAGGGGGACAGACCAGGCTATTTCGGCGCATGCCCAAGGTCGGATTTAACAATAAGTTTAAAAAAGAAGTTAATATTGTAAATGTGAGAGAGCTCAATCGACTGGAAGAGGGTACCGAAGTAACTCCGGAGTTTTTGGAGGATATTGGTCTGATTTCGACCAGGAAAAAAGATGGTGTGAAAATTCTCGGTGACGGAGATCTGGATGTCTCCCTGACGGTTAAAGCCAATGATTTTAGCGAATCCGCCCGGGAAAAGATTGAAGCCGCCGGCGGAAGTTATGAGGTGATTTAGTGTGATTAACACTCTCAAAAATGTCTTTAAGGTCAGGGAGCTGCGCAACAGGGTCCTTTTTGTCCTGGGGGTTATGGTAGTTTACAGAATTGGTGCTCATATTCCCGTTCCTGCCGTAGATGTAAGTCTGGTGCAGGAGATGCTCTTTGCCGGTGAGGGCCCCGGAGGAGGAGCACTGGATTTCTTCGATATGTTTGCCGGGGGAGCCCTGAGCAACTTTTCCGTTTTTGCCATGAGCATAACACCATATATTACAGCCTCAATTATTTTGCAGCTGCTTCAGGTTGTAAGTCCCCGCCTGGAAGAGCTTGCCCGCTCCGGCAGAGAGGGCAAGAAAAAAATAGCCCAGTACACCCGTTATCTCACAATTGTTCTGGCGGTTATCCAGAGCATCGGCATAGTTTCGTATATTGCTCAGTTTGGAGCAGTTCCCGACGCCACAATGTTTGACTGGGTAACAATTGTAATAACTCTTACTGCCGGCACAACTATACTCATGTGGCTGGGCGAGCAGATAAATGAACACGGAATTGGCAATGGTATTTCCATACTGATATTTACCTCCATCATAGCTCGCTTTCCCATGGAACTGGCCGAGACCTGGAGTCTTTTCAGGGCAGGGGCAATAACAGTATTTAACCTGATATTATTCGGCGTTCTGGCAGTCGCAATTGTCGCGGGCATTGTGTTTGTTCAGCAGGGGGAGAGAAGGATACCAGTTCAGTATTCCAAGCGAATTGTGGGGCGGAAGGTATATGGCGGTCGAAGCACCCACATCCCGATCAGGGTAAATCAGGCTGGAGTATTGCCCGTAATATTTGCTTCTTCTGTTTTGCTTTTTCCTGGAATTGTATCCGAATTCCTTCCCTTTGAATGGGCGGAGGGATTGGCCGCTGCAATTCAGCCCGGATCGACGCTTTATCTTGTTCTTTACGGCGCTCTTACATTTTTCTTCACCTATTTTTACACTGCCATTACCTTCAATCCGGAAGAGGTAGCCGAGAATATGAAACAGCATGGAGGTTTTATACCCGGTATAAGGCCGGGTCAGGCTACCATTGATTATCTTGACAAAATTTTGGTCAGAGTAACTCTGGTGGGAGCTATTTTTCTAACGACAGTAGCGCTTCTTCCCTTTGCCATGCGTCCTTTAACCGGTGTTGACATAGCTTTCGGAGGCACCTCTCTTCTGATTATGGTCGGTGTAGCCCTCAGGACCATGCAGGAGATTGAGTCACATCTGGTAATGCGTCACTACGAAGGCTTTATGGAGTGACAAATTTTGAGACAGCAATGAAAAGGAGGTAGCTTCATGAATCTTGTTCTGCTGGGACTTCCCGGCGCTGGAAAAGGCACACAGGCCGGTCTGCTTTCAGAAAAATATGGCATACCTCATGTTTCCACCGGAGATATGTTCAGAAGGGCAATTAAAGAAGGAACAGATCTGGGCAAAAAAGCCAAAAGCTACATGGATGAAGGTGAACTGGTTCCCGATGAGGTGACCATAGGAATAGTGGAAGACAGGCTGGGCCAGGATGACTGTCGCGAGGGCTTTATCCTTGATGGTTTTCCCCGCACCCTGGAACAGGCCGAAGCTCTTTCTGAGATCCTGGTTGATCTGGACAGACAGCTGGATCTTGCCGTGTTCATGCATCTGCCCGAGGAAGAGCTCATTAAACGCCTTACCGGCAGGAGGGTATGTCCGGAGTGTGGAGCCAACTATCATGTTGAATACGATCCTCCCCAAAAGCCGGGAATATGTGATGAATGCGGGGCGGAACTGCAGCAGCGCAGCGATGATAAAAAGGAAACCGTAAAAAAGAGACTGGAGGTTAACCGGGAGAAGACTGAGAAGCTGAAGGATTATTATCAGTCCAGAGATCTGCTGGTGGAATTTGACGCTGCTGGCGAGGTCGAGGAAGTGAATAAGCGCTTTATCGAACTGCTGGAGGAAGAGGTGGGATGATAATAAGAAAATCAGAGCGGGAGATAAAAAAGATGCAGGCGGCAAACGAAATAGTGGCAGAAACGCACGCCTACCTGGAAGAAGAAATATCTCCCGGGATAAGCACAGCCGAGCTTGATAGACTTGCAGAGGAATTTATACGCTCCCGCGGAGGAGAACCCTCCTTTAAGGGTTACAGGGGATATCCCGCTTCTGCCTGTATTTCCATTGATGATGAGGTGGTTCACGGAATTCCCGACGACAATAGATTGCTCGAGGAGGGTAGCATTGTCAGTATCGATATTGGAGCATATTATCAGGGTTTTCATGGTGATGCCGCCCGCACTCGACCGGTGGGGGAAATCAGCAGCAAAAAGGAAAAATTGCTGGAAGTGACCAGAGAAGCTTTAGACAGGGGTATAGAACAGGCTGTTGCAGGCAACAGGCTCACTGATATTTCTCACGCTATTCAGCAGAAGGCAGAGGCAGCCGGATTTTCTGTCGTCCGCCAGTATGTAGGACATGGTATCGGGAGAGAAATGCATGAAGAACCGCAGATACCAAATTTTGGACCACCCGGACAGGGCCCAAAGTTAAAACAGGGTATGACATTTGCCATCGAACCGATGGTAAATACCGGTGATCACTCCGTAAAAACAAAAGAAGATGAATGGACTGTTGTAACCGCAGACGGCAGCCTGTCCGCTCACTGGGAGGATTCAATTGCTCTGACCGATGGAGACCCCCTGATTATGAGCAGAATTTAGCTTCTTTTACAGCAGGGTTATGTGTGCTATAATGAAGGATAGGCTTAAAATGGCGCCAATTTCAAATGTCCGTATTTCTTGAGAAAAAGGGGGAATCAACCTAGTTATGTCTGATAAAGAGGAACCCATTGAAGTGGAGG
>CAZVZM010000088.1:0-7178 GCA_964630835.1 uncultured Halanaerobiaceae bacterium | reverse complement strand
CATTCACAGTTATATTACCGCTTCCGGGCATCAATCTAACTCTGGCAGTGGAGGTCTTTCTCCGACCCGTCCCCTGATACTGCACATCAGCCATATATTTAACCTCCTCTCGAAGAAATTTTTTTGTGTTCAATTAGATTTTAGGTTCATTTCCACATCAGTTAGGAAGATATCAGGCTCAGTTCACATGAAATTTTTCCTCTCCCTACAGATCCATAGGCTCCGGCTTTTGCGCTTCATGAGGATGTTCGGGGCCGGCATAGACTTTGAGCTTTTTCATCATTTTTCGCCCCAGAGTATTATGGGGCAGCATTCCGCGCACGGCCTCTTCAACTACCATTTCAGGCCTGCTCTCTCTTAATTCCTCATAGGGAATCTTTTTCATGCCTCCCGGATAGTGTGAATGCTGAATGTATCTTTTCTTTTCCCACTTATCTCCCGTCATCTCCACTTCAGCGGCATTAACTACAATTACATAATCACCTGTATCCACATGGGGGGTGTACTCCGGTTTGTGTTTGCCGCGCAGTACATGAGCAATCTTAGAAGCCATTCTGCCCAGAGTCTCTCCCTCTGCATCAACGACAAACCATTCCTGCTCAACTTCATCGGGTCCAGCCATATAGGTATTCATTAAATTTAACCTCCTTTTACAGTGTTTCGCAAAATTCTTCTTCATAAAATACTCTAACCAGCGTCAAACCGCAGGCCGGGGCCGTAAACCCGGCTCTGCTGCGATCCCGGGCATTAATTATATTCTCCATCTCCCCGGGAGACATCCTTTCCCGGCCAATCTCTATCAGGGTTCCGGCAATAATTCTCACCATGTTATAAAGAAATCCTGAACCCGCTATATCAATATGAACTTCTTTCTGCTCTCTTCTCTCTACCCGGGCATCAAATATTTTGCGCACGGGGCTGGTGCTGGAACATCCCCGGGCACGAAAAGAGGAAAAATCCTTTTTTCCGATAAGATATTTAACAGCTCTTTTCATGGCAGAAACCTGCAGGCAGTCCTTCATAAAGTGAGTATACCGATGACTAAAGATCCGCGGATAGTCGCCAGTCGCCAGACGGTATCGATATATTTTGCCGCGGGCATCAAAGCGACTGTGAAATTCATCTGAAACCATCTCTGCTCCCCGACAGATGATATCCCGGGGAAGATCCCCATTTAACGCCAGCGGGATTCTTTCTTCAGGTATATCCTCGGACATATCAAAATGAGCAACCTGTTCCCGGGCATGAACGCCGGCATCAGTTCGGCAGGCACCGTGCACTCGTTTCAGGCTGGAATCGTATTTCCCAATTACCTCTTCCAGTTTCTGCTGAATTGTGGCATCAGTATTCTTCTGTATCTGCCAGCCGCTGTAATCAGTCCCATCATAAGCAAGATGAAGTTTTACCCTCTGCATGCCAGGCGCAAACTCCTCTCCATTAAAATAAACTCACTATGACTGCAAAAACAAGAGTCATAATCAGGGCCAGAATATCTTTTGGGGTGGTTTCCAGCTCTTTAAGGCTGGTCCTTTTGCTGCCTCCGCGATAACAGCGGGATTCCATGGCCAGAGCGAGCTCATCGGCCCGTCGAAAAGCACTGATAAAGAGGGGAACAAGAAGAGGTATTAAACTTTTGGCCCTCTGTATAATATTGCCGCTTTCAAAATCAGCTCCCCTTGCCTTCTGCGCTTTCATAATTTTATCGGCTTCTTCCATAAGGGTGGGAATAAATCTCAAAGCTATGGTCATCATCATGGCCAGCTCTCCCGCCGGGACGCCAAATCGGGCCAGAGGCTTCAGCAGGTATTCAATACCATCAGTTAACTGCAAAGGAGAGGTCGTAAGAGTTAAAAGAGAGGTAAACATTATGAGCAGCAGTATCCTGCTCACCATTAAAAAACCGGTTTGAATTCCTTCCTCCTCTATCCTGAGAAATCTCCACTGCCAGATTACCTCTCCTCCTCTGGTTAAAAAGAGGTGAAGAACCAGCGTAATTAAAATTAGAAAAAATACCGGTTTTAATCCCCGCAAAACCCTGCTCACGGGAAGCCGAGCAATCAATATCGCCCCGAGGGTAAACCCCAGGAAAAGAGCAAACCCATAAAAACTGTCGATAAAAAACAGCGCGGTTATCATTACAATAGTTATTATTATTTTAAACCGGGGGTCAAGCCGATGTATAATAGAATCACCCGGGATATGCTGTCCTATGGTGATATCCTTCAGCATGATTCCTTCCCCCGTGAAAAAGAGCCTGCGGCCAGCGCTGACAGAATTTCATCCCTGGCCTCGGGAAGTGTGAAAATATTGTTCCTAACTGGCAAGCCCCTATTTTGAAGTTCGCTTAGTATCATGGTTAAAGGGGGAAGATCCAGAGCCATATCCCTAAGAAAATCCTGATTTTTAAACACCTCTCCGGGAGAGTCATCCAGGACCACTTCTCCTTTATCCATAACTATAACTCTGCCTGCAAGTCTGGCCACCTGCTCCATTCTATGGGTGATGAGTACAATTGTTATACCCATCTCCTGATGTAGATCTTCCAGAAGACCCAGCAGCTGGCGGCGACCCTGTGGGTCCAGAGCAGCTGAAGGTTCATCGAGAATGAGCACTTCGGGTTTTAAAGCCAGAACCCCGGCTATTGCTATCCTTCTCTGCTGGCCTCCACTGAGATTGAAAGGGGAACGATCCCTGTAAGCATCATAATCAAGACCAACTCTTTCCAGCGATTCTTTCACTCTAACCTCAATCTCTTCACTGTCCAGGCCAAGATTTCTGGGGCCAAAGGCAATATCCTCAGCCACCGTCTCCTCAAAAAGTTGATGTTCAGGGTACTGAAATACCAGACCCACCTTTTTTCTCACATCCTGCAGATCTATTTTATCCCCGGATATATCCTCTCCCTGAAAACAAACCTTTCCCTCAGTGGGTTTAATTAAACCGTTCATCACCTGAGCCAGAGTGGACTTTCCGGAGCCGGTATGACCCACCAGACCTATAAACTCACCTCTATCTATGCTTAAATCCACATTCCTCAGGGCCGTTATGGATTCCTCCAGCTCATAGATATGGGTTACGCCTTCCAGCTCAATTAACATAGCGCTTCCACCAATCCTTCCGGAGTTAATACACGGGGGATATCGACTCCATTTTCCCGAAGCTCAGCCGCCAGCTCTATTGCCGGCGGAACTTCCAGATCCGCTCTGTCAACAAGGCCGGGGTTGGTAAATATATCCTCCGGCGGTGAATCTGCAAGTATTTCCCCACCCTTCATAACCACCACTCTATCTGCACCTACAACCTCTTCCATAAAATGAGTAATGTAAACAACAGTAATATTTTCTTCTCTATTTAACTTTTTCACAGTGGTTAGAACTTCTTTTCTACCCCGGGGATCAAGCATGGCGGTTGGCTCATCCAGTACCAGGCAATCAGGCATCATGGCAATTATTCCGGCTATCGCTACCCTCTGCTTTTGACCTCCCGATAGCTTGTGAGGGGGGTGGTTTTGATATCCGTCCATATCCACCATTTCAAGAGCTCTGTCGACCCTTCTGCGGATTTCATCCGGGGGCAGAGCAAGATTTTCCGGCCCAAAAGCAACATCATCTTCCACCATAGTGGCAACCATTTGATTGTCGGGATTCTGAAATACCAGTCCAACCTTTTGCCGGATATCCCAGATGTTTTTGTGATTGGCGCTCAATTTACCGTCTATATATACTTCACCGCTGTCGGGTATCAGCAGAACATTTAAAAGCCTGGCCAGTGTGGACTTGCCTGAACCATTGGCCCCAACTATTCCGATGAATTCTCCACTTTCCACACTCAAATTTATATCCTTGAGGGCAGGCTCTTCCTGCTCTTCATATGAATAATTAACATTTTTTAGCTCAATCAGGCTCATGCTTACACCTTCTTACCAGCAAGAATTAAGTCGAGTGAAAATTATTCCACCAGCTCCAGCAGAGCCCTCTCCGAGCCATCGCCCCGGCGCGGATACATCTTTAATATCCTGGTATAACCTCCAGGTCTATCGCTAAAACGGGGAGCGATCTCGTCAAATAATTTTGTGACAACATCTTTATCCTGCAGCTCTGAGTGCAGCTCTCTTCTGTTCTGCAGATTGCTGGTTTTTGCCGTCGTAATCATCTTTTCCGCCAGCGGCTGCAGCTCTTTAGCCTTGGGCAGACTTGTTTCTATCCTTTCATGCCGAAAAAATTCAGTCAGCATATTGCGAAACATCGCCCGCCTGTGCTCACTTTTGCGATTTAGCTTGCGTCTTGGCATCTTCACGACCTCCTTCATTCATCGTTTTTCTTGAGCTTCAGGTCGAGTTCGTCCAGCTTACCTTTTATCTCCTGCAGTGACTTTTTGCCCAAATTGCGCACCTTCATTAAATCGTCCTCTGTTTTTTCCACAAGCTCTCCCACAGTGTTTATACCTGCTCTTTTTAGGCAGTTGGATGACCTCACTGAGAGTTCAAGCTCTTCAATGGGAGTATCAAATATTTCATTGCGGTCTTCCTCTTCGGATTCGACCATAATTTCTACGTCATCAACCTCTTCATTCAGATTCGTGAATAGCTCGAGATGTTCCACCATTATTCGTCCTGCCAGACTGATGGCATCATCAGGATTAATACTGCCATCTGTATATACTTCCAAAAAGAGGCAGTCGTAATCAGTGATCTGGCCTACTCTGATATCCTCCACACGAAAATTAGCCCTCTCAATAGGACTGAAGGAGGAATCAATGGGTATTAAGCCGATCACATCATCAAAGTTTTCCTTGTTTTCTTCGGCAGTTACATATCCTCTTCCTCTTTCCACCGTGGCTTCCAGGCTCAGCTCTCCGTCGGAAGCAAGAGTGGCAATTTTATGGTCTTCATTTACTACCTCTATATTGCCGGAAAAGGTGAAATCTCCGGCCCTGGCAACTTCCTGACCGGATACTTCCATGCGCATCGTCTCCCGATCATCACCATCATATTTTAGTACAACATCTTTCAAATTGAGAATGATATCTGTCACATCCTCAACCACTCCGGGAATAGAGGAAAATTCATGTCTCACACCCTCAATCTTAACCGAAGTTATTGCAGCTCCGGGCAGGGAAGACAGCAGCACTCTGCGCATTGAATTACCAAGGGTGATACCGTATCCTCTCTCCAGAGGACTTATCTTAAATTCACCGTAATCGTCTTCTATTTCCACACGTTCAATCTGCGGCTTCTCTATTTCAATCATACCTGCAGTTTATCCCCCTCTCTGGGCATTTTCATTTCCAGTTCCCATCTGCATTCTTCCGGCAGCATCAAATTAGAGGGAATAGTATTCGACGATGAGCTGTTCATTAATGGGATGCTCAATATCTTCCCTCTCCGGCATTCTTACGACAGTTCCTTCCATTCTTTCCATATCGACACTGAGCCATTCAGGGGGGGCATGCTCGGCATTTTTCTCTCTAATATCTTTCATAAATTCGCGTTTGCGGGCGGCTTCCTTAAAGCTAAACTCATCCCCTTCTTTCATCTGCCGGGAGGGGACATCAACCTTTCTATCGTTTACGAGAACATGTCCATGATTAACAAACTGGCGCGCCTGGTCCCGGGAAAGGGCAAAACCCGCCCTATAAATTACATTGTCAAGCCTTGTTTCCAGCAGCTGAAGAAAGTTGTTTCCAGTTACACCACGCTGTTGCTCGGCTTTTTCAAAGTAGTTGTGAAACTGTCCCTCCATCAGGCTGTACATCTTTCTTACTTTTTGTTTTTCTCGGAGCTGATTGGAATACTCCGAACCACTTCTGCGACTTTCTCCCTGCTCCCCGGGGGGATAGGGTCTTCTTTCAAAAGCACATTTATCGCTGAAACATCTATCACCCTTCAAATACAGCTTTTCTCCCTCTCTGCGGCAATGCTTGCATTTTGCTTCCGTGTATCTCGCCATCTTTTTTCTTGCACCTCCTGACTAAATTTGTGCTAAACCCTTCTCCGCTTGGGCGGACGACAGCCGTTATGCGGGATCGGGGTAATATCTTTTATTAAAGTAACCTCCAGCCCGGCCGACTGCAGAGCTCTTATGGCAGATTCTCTGCCTGAACCGGGACCCTTAACAAAAATTTGAATTTCTTTCAGACCATTTTCCATGGCACTTTCAGCAGCATTTTCTGCTGCCACCTGCGCGGCAAAGGGTGTGCTTTTACGCGAACCCTGATATCCTGCTTTGCCGGCGCTGGACCAGGATAGCACATTTCCTTCCATATCGGTTATGGTTATCAGGGTATTATTGAAGGTGGACTTTATATGAGCCTGTCCCTTCTCAACCCTGCGCTGCTGTTTTTTGCCGGATTTTTTTCTAGCTGCTGCCATCAAAATAAACCTCCTTTGCGTAAAATTATCAGTTGCTCTGTCCTATCGTAGACTTTGGCCCTTTTCTGGTGCGAGCATTGGTTCTGGTTCTTTGCCCCCGCACGGGCAAACCTTTCTTATGCCTTATTCCGCGATAACAACCTATGTCCTTAAGACGCTGTATATCCGCCTTGATCTGACGTCGCAGCTCTCCTTCAACCTGATAGTCGTCTATCTCACTTCGCAGCCGGGCAATTTCAGCCTCCGTCAGATCCTTAACCCGGGTATCCGGGTCAACTCCGGCCGCCTCAATTATTTCATTGGCCCGGGAGCGTCCAATACCGTATATATAGGTTAATCCTATCTCAACTCTTTTGTTTTTGGGAAGATCTACACCTTCAATTCTGGCCATTTTTGTCACCTCCTGTTATCCCTGACGCTGTTTGTGCTTGGGATTTTCACAGATTACCATAACTCTGCCGTTTCGCCTGATAACCTTGCACTTATCACAGATCGGCTTAACCGAGGGCCTTACTTTCATCGGCAACCACCTCCAGCAAATTTTTGGGCTGTAAAATCACTAATCGGCCTTGTGTCGATAGGTTATTCTTCCTCTGCTGAGATCGTAGGGTGAGAGCTCCACTGTAACTCTATCTCCGGGCAAAATCCTGATATAGTTCATACGCATTTTTCCGGACACATGAGCCAGCACCTCATGACCATTATCAAGCTCTACTTTAAACATGGCATTGGGAAGGGGCTCAATAACTTCGCCCTCCACTTCAATGGGTTCCTCTTTATCAGACATAACTAGGTTGATTCCCCCTTT
>CAZVZM010000087.1:0-7306 GCA_964630835.1 uncultured Halanaerobiaceae bacterium | reverse complement strand
TACTGATTGTCGGGGCCAGGACCGGCATTTTCAGGCATACACTTCGTCCTCCTATCCAAATTGATTTTTTTAAATCCGATTGTATCAAATGTAAGTAATAAAATAGTTGAAAAGTGCTGGCCAGCACAAAAAGCAAAAACACCCTCAGTTTTCGGCATTTTCTCCTTTCATAAACTCCCGGAAAAATACAGCAAAAACTCCCAGCATAATTGCCAGAACTCCAGCTATAGCCATATTTAACCGCACGCTGGGTGCAGAAGGACTCTCCGGTGTAAAAGCGGGATTGATTATGCGCGCCCTCTCCATGTCATCTATTCTTTCCTCCATGCGAAAATAGCTGTCACGGGAATCTTCCATGAGATCAAAATAGTTAAAAAGACGCTGAGAAACACTGTTGCTAATTAGATTTTCCGCCACCGGGTCCAGATCTCCCCCGGCTATTCTTTCGATCTCTTTTTCTGTCTCTATTACCCGCTCTTCATATGTGTTCATCCGCTCCTCGTAACGGGCCATTTCATCCTCTTTTATATCAAGTTCCCTATCAAACTCTTCATGTGATGCATTCAGAAAAGATTCGGCTATGCCGTCGGCCATTTCTTTCACATCACCAGGATTATTCCCCTGGACAGTGAGAGAAATCATTTCTGTTCCTTCAATTTTTTCTACTTCCAGATTCCCGCTGATAAATCTGCGGATCCGGTGGTCATTCCATTCCTGTTTGCCGTTAAACTCACGAATAATATCTCCGGCAATTTTCTCGCTTTTTATTAGCTGACGGGCAGTATCCGGACGGGAGTAAACATGATCGATGTTGCTGAGCTGTATGGTAGTATAAGTTTCAAACTCCTCTTCAAGGATGAAACTGGAATAAATAAAAGCAGCAGCTACCGCTACTATAAAAATTGTGGCCAGAAGCCACTTTGCCTGCCATAAAAGTTTAACATATTCCCTCAAATCAATCTCCAGTTCCTCATTATACTGTTCCGTGTTCCGGGGTCCTTGCTCTTCTGTCATGGAGTTTCTCCTTTTAAAATTATAACTGGATATAAGCAGTTATTTTATTGAGATCCTCTCTTATTATAAAGCAGGTTCTGTCGGGATCTATTTTAAAATATTCATCTGCCCTTCATGAATACTCCTGTATTCCTCTGTGATCTCCTCCAGCGATTTATCTTCCAGCTCGGGGATCATAAGTTTGAGCATCTGATATATATAGAGAAATTCATCAAGAAGTGCCTTCTCCTCATCGGGCTCCAGATGGCCGATATCCTCCATAAATTCTTCCAGCTTATCGGCGGTGCGAGAAAAATGATTGAGCAAACTCTTTACCGGCTTCTGGCGCTTTTCCTCCTCGAGAAGATCGTTTAAATCGGCGGCGGCTTTCTGTCTCTCTCGGTCAATCAACACAGCACCTACAGCCTCCTCCATCTCCAGGTGCAGATGCCGCTGATATAGCCTGGTGATCTTTTTTACCTCATGCCGGGAAAGATTAAACTTAATGATAGCATCCATCAGCTCCTTTTTCAAAACCGGGTTACCGGAGCGGCTGCTCAATGACAGCGCCAGATTCACGTGAGAGAGGGAGAGAGCGCAGTCCTCATCAAGCACCGCCTGCTGATACTTATCATCGATCTCTAAAATCTGCAGCCATTCCGTTAAAGTTGTGCGGGGTATACCCAGGTGCTTGCTGGCCTGCTTTTTGTTTAGCCCGTGTTCCTCCATATAAAGACTTATACCCTGAGCCCGCTCCAGCTCATTTAGATCGCGGCGCTGCAAGTTTTCCACCAGATTTATCTCCCTGATTTTTTCTGGAGGCAGGTCCTCATCCGCCACAAGGGCGGCAATGCTGTCCACTCCTTCTGCCTGCTGCATGGCCCGGTAGCGCCGCTCGCCAGCAATGAGGAGATACTCCTCCAGACTGCTCAGGGGGAGCACAATGACAGGCTGGAGCTGACCCAGCTCCTCGATTGAAGCGGTGAGATTTTCCAGCTCCTCAACATCAAACTGCTGGCGGGACTGCTCCTCATCAACTGCAATTTTATCGAGCGGTATTTCTTTAAACTCCAAAGCCTTCCACCTCATTCTCAACTCATTTTCCCTTATCAAACCGCTATTTTCTCTTTAACTGCTCAATTTTTTTATTTTTACTCATTATCAAAGACCATTTCTCCTGCAGCTTCAGCTTTTTCTAAAGATTTCTTTGCTTTAGCAGTATCAGCAGCATCAGCCGGAGCAATATATGCGCCGGCAGCCTCGTTGCCCAGGCTCGCCTGTCTTTTTTCGAAGGCCGGCTGCAGATCTTCTTTCTCCCAGCGCGGTTCAAAAGTTTTGACTAAATCCTTCAATTCTGCGATGAGAGACCGCTGATTTTCGCCGTTATTTGCCACTTCCTCTAAAGTTTTAAGTTTCAGGGGAAGATCTTTGGGAAGGTTATTCTCAATGTTGCTGATATAAATGCGCTCGTGTTCGGTGGCCTCGCTGTCCTCATGCTCGGTGAGGAGTTCCTCATAGAGCTTTTCCCCCGGGCGCAGACCGGTTATCTCAATATCAATATCCTCATTGGGGCGATAGCCGGAAAGGCTGATAAGATCGCGCGCCAGATCGATTATTTTTACCGGTTCACCCATGTCCAGAACAAATAGTTCGCCTCCTTCACCCTGAGCCCCGGCCTGGATGACAAGCTGTACGGCCTCGGGAATGGTCATAAAGTAACGCCGAACCTCCCGGTGGGTGACGGTAACGGGTCCGCCCTGAGCTATCTGTTTTTTAAATATGGGCACCACACTGCCGCAGCTGCCCAGGACATTGCCAAAACGCACCGCCATAAAGTCGGTCCGCGAACGCTCATCCAGCCACTGCACGACCATCTCCGAAGCTCTCTTTGTTGCGCCCATAACATTGGTGGGATTAACCGCTTTATCGGTGGAAATGAGCACAAATCTCTCCGCCCCAAATTCATCTGCTAGCCTTGCCGTAACCTCTGTCCCCATAATGTTATTCTTTACGGCCTCGCCGGGATTGGCCTCCATCAGGGGCACGTGCTTGTGGGCGGCGGCATGAAAGACAACATCGGGCTGAAAATATGAAAATGTCTGTTTCATGCACTCTCTATCCCTGACGCTGGCAATGACCGGAATTATCTCCAGGTCGGGATGCTCATCCTGCAGCTCCCTCTGCAGCATATATGTGGAGTTTTCATAAATATCGAGGATAATAAGATTGTCGGGTTCGTAATCAGCTATCTGCCGGCAGAGCTCAGAACCGATTGAACCCCCGCCACCGGTCACCATGACCGTCCTCCCGGCAAGGTAGGAGCAGATGCCGTCAATGTCGAGATCGACGGGATCGCGGCGAAGGAGATCCTCCACCTGCACCTCGCGCAGCTGACTGATGCTTATATCATCATTTAAAATCTCATACATGCCGGGGACCGTCTTCACCTGCACGTCCTGCTTTTGGACCATGTTGTAAATCTCTTTAATTTCGTTACCCGGAGCCGAGGGAATTGCAATTATCACCTCATCTATATTCTTTTCCTGTATTACAGCAGGAATGTCCCTGCGGGTGCCCAGCACCTCAACTCCATGCAGATGCAAATTTTGCTTATCCTGATCATCATCAATGAGGCCGGCAACGTGCTTTCCCAGTTCGGGATGGCGCTGGAGTTCGCGAACGATCATTTCTCCCGCATCGCCGGCGCCTATTATGAGCACATCCGTATCCGGATGCCTGTGGCCGAGCTTTTCAAGATAATTGGATAGCAGGCGAAAACTAAAGCGCACTCCCCCCAGAGTAAATACCATAAGGATACCATTGAGCAGGGGAATGCTTCTCGGGAGATCCTGCTGAAAGAAAAATATGTATCCCAGAAAGAGAAAATTTATGGCAGCGGAATTCTTTATGATGGCGAGAAGCTCACCTATGCTGGCATATCGCCAGAGGCGGTTGTAGAGGCTGGAAAAATAAAAAACGAAAAGGCCCAAAACTGTCAGTATGGGAAAATAGTGAGGCCGAACATTGTCCAGCCAGGCTCCCTCAAATCGCAGAAAATAGCTTAAAGCGAGGCATAAATTTAAAAGCATAAGATCCAGCAGCAGCATGCGATGACGGGTATATACCTTTCTGAGCAAATTATGTAGAGATTTTGCCATTGTGCATGTCCCCCCGGTGAAACAGCTAACTCTACTTATAGTAAAAGCAGAGGAAAAATTTCATTTAAACGAAGCTTTATATCTTCCGGTACAATTTGACAGGCTAATTTTTATCAACTGTTTCGGAGAAAAACCATAATTTATACAGGAAATTTGCTCACACCGGTCAGGTCCATAACCAAAAAATTTTGTCCTTGCACCAGGACGTGCCGGGCCGAGTGCAATCTCAGGATAGTTCTCCTAATATTATACCGCAATCCCGGCAAAAATTAAACATTTTAATGGCAAAAAGCCGATAAAATTGGTGATAAGTTGAACCTTAAAATTGACCCCTGCAAAACATTAACTTCTGGAAAATTGAAGCTTTTCCTGCTTTTCATCCGGAGCAATTCTCTCCCTGCAGATAAAACATTAGGATCCTCTCCGTAACCGCTGATGAAATTTACAACACATGCTGTAAAGCGATAGCCACACACCTTTTCACCTTTTATTATAGGAAGCTTATAGCTTCCATGATTGAGATCTATGAAATATGAAAAAAGAAGGAGTCCTAAATGCAAGTGTTCTTAAACAAAATCCAACAGCTGAAAGGGAAAAGAAGCCTGCACTAAAATATGGATATGCCGGTTACCTGTGGCTGTATGGAGCTAAAAATCAATATTTATACCCAGAGACAGCTCAGCCCCGTTTAAATCCTCCTCAAACTCTCCGGGAAGCTCAAAGGCAAATTCATCCTCGTAATACTCCTCAAGCAGGGTCCCATCGGCCCTGGTGGTGCTGCTTTCCGGCCCACCCTCAAAATCTATACTCAACCATCTCATTTCGCCGGCTGCCCGCAGGCTTAAACTCTCCGTCAGCTCATAGTCGTAGGATGCACCCAGTCTGGCTCCCGCCGATGGCAGCAGGTCAAACTCCTTTTCATACTCCAGCAGGGCATCCTCATCATATTTCTTCAGCTCTTCCAGGATATCGCGACGCTCATCATCTTCATCCAGATCATCAACGTCTTCAGGGTGATATTCCATCTCGCCGGTGCTTTTATGGGTCACCTCACCGCTTCCCCAGTAAGCTCCCAGACTCACGCGCAGGTGAAAGTTTTCAAAGAGCTCCGGGGCAAAACCAGCCGATACGTTATTGAGGGTAAAATTTACATCGTTCTCGGACTCGCCCTTCAGGTCGACCCATAATACATCATCGGCAAAATTTTCATCATCGGGATCCCTGTGTTCTATAACCGTGTCCGCCTCAATATCGCCGCTCATGCTGCTTCTGGCCCTGTAAGACCCGCCCCCAAATGTGACGGTGCCGATAAAGTCAGGAATATCATAGCTTAAGCCGGCCTCAAGTCCCGGCGCACTCTCAATGTCATCTGTGTACATGGGGGATTTAGACTCATCTATATCTATGCTAAGATTTTCCATGCCACCATTTTCATTCTCATTTTCATTGTTTTCCTCTACAGCCCCTCTTATTAAATGGCGAAAATCATCCGTCAGAGCATCTTCCATCTCTTTTCCCCAATCGTGCACATCTTCCAGCATATCGTTAATCTCTTCGGGTTCCATTCTGGCATAGGAGGGGGATATATACAGGCTGAATCTCTCCCGGGAAGTATCGATATCCGGCAGGTCCACCGCCTGCACATTGCGGGAAGTAATGCCGCCGAAAAAGAAACCGCCGGGTGCCGGCATACCGCTAAATATGATAATGAATGTGAGAGCTGTTACCAGAGCCGGCAGAAAAAAATCGCTTCGCCGGAAGGAAACACCGGGCTGACGTAAATATTTTTCCATATATCCTGCTATTTCATCAAATTTCCTGTCGCCACATTTCCAGTCAATGAGGTTCTTTAGCTCGTTAAGGCTCATTTATATCACTCCTGCCAGTGGTATAGATGCAAGGTCTAAAAAATTAATTTAGGTTCTTCCTTTTATCGGTTGATAGATATCGTATAGGTTCGCTATCATGATAATAGTGGCCGAAAACTAAACTTAAGCAGAGGAAAAATTTTATTGTGGATGTAGGGAAGACCTAATTTAGTTGGGCTTCAGAGAAAATATCAGTAACTTCAACTTCCCCTTCTTCATCCAGTGTAATTTCCACGGCTGCATTGAGGTCATCCGCCTCCCCTGATTCATCCACTCTGCTGAATATATTCACTGTAATCTCAATATCATCCGCGCCTTCAAGCTCTACATCACGAGCTTCAATGCTGTACTCGGCCAGGATGGCAAAATCCTCTCCAGCCAATATTGTGGAAGATCACTTCATCTCAAATTCCAGCTCAAAGGTAAGCTCTCCATCATCCTCATAATCCTCATGAGTGATTTTCTCCTGGTAATGGTCCTCTTCATAATCGCCATCGTTTATTTCGGCATTATCTATATTCAGCTCTATATCAGCCTCGGCGGCGAGGTCTTCAAAAGTGTGTTTTAGGACGCCATCCTCAACCTGATCCCGGTTAAAATCATCCTCTTCATATAAGTCCCCATGCCTGTCTTCGGCAGAAAGTTTGAACTCCTCCACATGAGCTTCATCCTGAATGCCTTCCAGGCGCACCTGAGGAGAAATCCTGATTGCATCCAGTTCAGCCTCCTCCAGAAGATCCCGATCCACTATCTCGACTTTTTCCTCAAAGCTTTCATAGCCATCCCGTTCTATTTCATAGGTGAATTTTTCCGGCTCAAGTTCGGAAAAGGAGGCCTGGCCATCAGAGTCCGTCTTCTCATATTTCCCACCATTTTCACTGTTCTTTTCTCCAGTTCCGTTTTCTTTCAGAGTTATCTCAGCTCCCTCTACAGGAGTTTCTGTTTCTGAGTCACTCACTTTAAAATATATCGTATAAATACCTATCGTCGGTTCCATATCCTCATCCGCATCGACATATTTAGGTCTGCTCTCAAACACCACGTTCTCTGCTCTTACCCGGGCAATATTGATTTTATCCGATCCCAGCACCCTCACCGCAGAATTGGCTGTGAATATATCCACCGAGCTACCATCATCTATATCGATCAGGGGATCATAGGCAGCCGCCGCTACAATCATATCATCCACCACTGAGTCGATCAGCTCAACTTCCCCCTCAGATGTGGTGTGCAGTATCACTTCGGCGTCCCCGCTGCCTGCACTGATTATATCCTGTCTTCCTGAGC
>CAZVZM010000086.1:3930-7560 GCA_964630835.1 uncultured Halanaerobiaceae bacterium | reverse complement strand
TATTTGCCTGGCTTACGCTGATCCTTGTAATAGCAGCATTCATGAATGTTGTTGCCGATGCTTTTGTCAGCACTCCTGAAGCTGCCACTGCTGAAATTGTACTCATCGGTGCCGCCATAGCTTTCGGGCTTCTGCGATACCGCACCGATATCTCCTTTCCCCTGCAGGTTGTAATTGGTATCGCCATAGTGGCAGTGGCTATTTGGATAGGTATGATGGCTCCCTTTGAGTTAGCCTTTAATGCCTGGCTCTGGGTATTCCTGATCTACGTCTTCATTGCTTCAGTGACTCCTGTCTGGATACTGCTTCAGCCCCGTGATTTCCTGCTTTCATTTTTGCTCTATGCAATATTAATTGGTTCTTTCATAGGGGTTATTGCAGGAAATCCCTCGGTAGAGCTTGCCGGTTTCACCTCCTTTAGAACGGAACTCGGTTTTATGTTTCCCATCCTGTTTGTAACGGTGGCCTGCGGAGCAATTTCAGGATTTCATTCTCTGGTTTCCTCCGGAACCACTTCCAAACAGCTCGATAAAGAAACTGACAGCAAGCCCGTTGGCTATGGCTCCATGATGTTCGAATGTTTCCTGGCGGTCATAGCGCTTCTGGCAGCTTCTATTGTCACCGGTGGAGTCGCCGATGAGTTAATTGCAGAGGGAGGCCCCATTCTTCTCTTTGCTCACGGAGTGGGCACCTTCCTGGGAGCGCTGGGTATTCCTGAAGATGTAGGTATTGTATTTGGAACCCTGACCGTGGCCGCTTTTGCCATGACCACTCTTGATACGGCCACAAGGCTTGCCCGCTATATCTTTGTCGAGTACTTTGTGCCCGAGGAAGAAGAGGTTGAAGGTGAAAAGCAGGGTATTTTGGGCAGCAGATTTGTGGCTACAGGTATCACAGTCATCTTTGCCTTTGCTCTGGCTTACACAGGTGCCTGGGATGCCATCTGGCCTATATTTGGTTCGGCCAATCAGCTGCTGGCAGCTCTGGCGCTATTGTCCCTGGCCGTCTGGCTGGCAGCTCGCGGTATAGGAAATCTGCACGTTATAATACCCATGGTTTTCATGTTTGCGGTAACTCTAACCGCCTTAGTCCTTGAGACAATCAGCAATTTCCAGGATGAAAATTATCTGCTGGCTATCATCGCTATAGTTCTCTTTGTCCTGGCTCTTATCCTTGGAAAGCTCGCTCTCGGCTTCCTCCGACCAAAGGAGGGTGCAGAGGCAGCCGAGTAAATTCGCCGCATCCAAAAAAGTATTATAGCATTGATGAATTAATGCAAACCGGAAAAGTCCCCTGCTCGCCAGCTGGTGGGCGGGGGGTTTTTCTGTTATTATAAATTTTCATACTAAACTATTGTCATTCCAGATAGCTCATGAAATTTTAAGAATAATTGAATTTTACTGATTATCCTTAAGTTCCGGGCTGAAATGTGTTATATTATAAATTGGAGAATGTGAAATGATTAATATTTTCAGAAGAAATTTTTGGGAAGAAAACCAAACTGAAGCAGAGGAAAATTTCATTGTGAGCGGAGCCTCATAGCTTCCTCCAGCAACTGATGTGGAGAAGAACCAATTTATAAAGCAAAATTTTGCCACTCATTTTTATTCAACTGAGCGCAGGAAGGACTGTTTCTATAGGTGAATATCTACAAAAGAACAATAATAGAGGAGATGTGATAGCCTTGCTGACCGCTGGAGTCGATATGGGTTCTCTGACAACAGCAGCTGCAGTCTGCAATGATGAAGACCTGCTTGCCTGGGAGATTGTTTCCACAGGTGCGGATGCGGAAGAAGCTGGCAGGGAAGCGCTGAGTGGATCCTGCCGTAAAGCAAATATAGCAGTGAGCGACCCTGATGTGATTGTGGCCACAGGCTATGGGCGGGTTAATCTGGAGGAGGCGGACGAACAGATTACAGAGATCACCTGTCATGGCAAAGGAGCAGACGTGCTGTTTAACGAAACGGGAACTGTAATAGATATTGGTGGCCAGGACAGCAAAGTCATTCGTATTGACGATAACGGAATGGTTGTGGACTTTGAAATGAATGATAAATGTGCTGCCGGCACCGGAAGATTTTTGGAAGTTATGGCCGAAGCTCTGGAGGTTGAACTCTCACAGCTGGGAAAGTTAAGCCAGCAGGCCGATAAAGAGGTAAATATCAGCAATATGTGTGCTGTTTTTGCTGAGTCTGAAGTGGTTTCGAGAGTGGCCGAAGGATATTCCCGCTCTTCCATTATTAAAGGAATACACAGATCCATCGCAGAAAGGATTTCTACCATGGTTGAGAGGGTGGGAATGGTAAGACCTGTCATAATGACAGGAGGAGTTGCCAAAAACTCCGGGGTTGTGAAATGCCTGGAGGAAGAGCTTTGCTGCGATATTAATATTCCAGAAGAACCTCAGATCGTGGGTGCTCTGGGGGCAGCACTGCTGGCCTGCCGCCAGGATTCCGTCAGGGCATAGGTGGGATATGAGATGCAATCTCTATCTCCTCCTTCCGGAAAGGTAGCCTGGCTTTGCACATACATCCCCGAAGAGCTAATTAGAGGGGCTGGCTTTTTGCCTGTTCGCCCTCTGGTGGCCGGAGAATTTGCCGGCTCAGCCGGTTATCTGCCTGCAAACCTCTGCCCCTGCGTTCGTCAGACGGCTCACATGCTGCTCGAAAGAGATATGGATAAATTTGAGGGTATAGTGCTTGCCAATTCCTGTAACGCCATGATGCATCTTTACAATCTTCTCAAAGAGGATGCTGAGGTGCCGGTTTTTCTCCTCGATCTTCCCCGGCAGGGAGATAATAGGGCAAAAGAATATTTCGCCTCGAGACTGGATCTCATGGCAGATTTTCTTTCTGATATCGGCGGCAATTTAAGCGAAAAAAATCTTGAGGCGGCCATTGAGATTTATATGAATACCGGAGAAATTTTCAGGGATTTTTTTGCTGGCTCTTTCGATGATACATCCAGCATCGTTAATTTTTTGCCGGGGATAATCCCTCATGAGTTTAATCTGAAAGCTCTAAGCTCAAAAAGGGAGGACATAAATGCTGAACTGCGCGATAAAATACTCCCCAAACTTTTCCATGAGATTGAGTTTGTGGAGGGTAAAGCTGAAGAGGGAAAATTTATTGCGGAAAATAAACTCTGTATCCTCACCGGATCTCAGCCTCACAGTGAGATGACGGAAATACTGCAGGAAAATAATGTTTTAACCTTCCATGATCACTGCCAGGGTTATAGATACTGGCAGAAAAATTACAGCGATATTGAGAGAGGGGATTTAAAATCAGCAAAATCCCGGGAGGACTTTCTAAATATACTTGCTGCAATTTATCTGGACAAACCACCCTGTCCCCGGCAGTATGATCGACAGGATCGGCAGTATGATAAACCGGGGACTAAGCCGGGAAGGATCGGTTTTTACCGGCGGCTGCTGCAGGATCTCGATGCAGAAGGAGTAATATATCACAATCTCAATTTTTGTGATTTTGCTCATTATGATTATTTGAATCTGCAGCCCGTCTTTGAGGAGGTGGATCTGCCCGTATTGAATTTGGCCTCAGAGTTGAGCCGGGGCGATAGCGGCCAGATCAGAACAAGGATGGAAGCCTTTCTGGAAATGATATAATT
>CAZVZM010000086.1:0-3830 GCA_964630835.1 uncultured Halanaerobiaceae bacterium | reverse complement strand
CATGGCCTAAATATAATGTCCCCGGCTCAGGATGTGCCGGGCTGAACGAAGCTCAGGAAGGATCTTTTGCGAAGGTAGCACTTTTGTTTGGCCGAAAACTAAACTAAAGCGGAGGAAAAATGTCATTGTGAGCGGAGCCTCATAACTTCTATGAATTAGAACTATAAAAGCGGGAAAATGTCCTGAATTTAAGTGTTCTCAAATAGAATGCAACAACTGATGTGGAGAAGAACCAAAAATGTAAATTGTGTAACCTGCATACGGTAAATTCCTGGTTTATTTAACGGGGATCGATGATTATGTCTGATATTGATTTTATTGGTTTGTTAGGGTATGACATGATGCTAAAATTTTTATCCCCCTGCCTGCATCAGGAAAGGATGGTAAGCCATGCCCGGCTACGAAGATTTCAAGAATAAACTGGAGGAAAAATTAAAGAATGATTTCGGCAAAAAAATTATTTCATCCCGCATTTTTCGCCGCCTGTTTAAACGAGTTTTTCTCTGGCAGAAAGATTTTGATATAAAGGCTGTTGAGGAGATGACAGACTTTGCTCTGGATTTGACCTCCAAAGCCTTTCAAAAGAAATCAACAACGGTGTGGAATACAGTATTCATGCCCGATGAAATACTGTATGCAGCGGGGATGACACCCTTTTCTCCGGAGGTGGGAGCCGGGGTGATGGCAGCTTTTGGGCGGGCGGATGAGTTGCTTAAAGAGGCTGAGGCGGAAGGTTTTGCTACCGACACCTGTTCTTTTCACCGCTGTGCCGGAGGACTTGAGCTGGAAAATATTATGCCGGAACCGGATATGATTACCGCCAGCACCCATCTCTGTGATGGGGCTCCCCAGCTATTTAAGTACTTTTCGGAAAGGCATGAAGTTCCTTACTATGTTCTGGATGTGCCTGTGGATGAAGGTAAAGATGCAGAGGATTATCTGGCCGGACAGATTGAGGAGCTTTTTGAGTTATGTGAAGAGATCAGGGGGGAAAAAATAACCCGGACTAAACTGGAGGAAGTATTTACTGCCTCCAATCGAGCCAGAAAATACTGGAATGAAGCAGAAAAACTCCGCCAGCAGTATCCGCCTGTACTTACCTCGCCTGCCGCCCTCTTATTTGTCTATATTCATTTTCTCTGTTTTGGAGCGACAAGAACAGTGGAAATCACAAAAACTCTGAGAGATGAGCTTGAAAATAAGCTGGACGAAAAGAAAAGCCAGGAAAAAAGTTTCGATGGTAAACCATCTCCCAAACCTAACAAAGACAGGCCTCACCTTCTCTGGCTCCATTTGAGGCCGTATTTTAGCAGAGAAATTTTTGATATAATAGATGGTAGAGCTGAGATTGTTTTTGAAGAGATGAATCATCTATACTGGCCGCCGCTTGATCCCGACAGGCCATGCCGAAGCCTGGCTCGCAAAATTCTTTCTCATCAGGGACTGGGTCCTATCGACAACAGGATCGATGCCATTGAGAAGATGATTTCATCATATGATATAGATGGAGTTATCCATTTTTCTCACTGGGGCTGTAGACAATCCGCAGGAGGCACATACAAACTTAAAGAACATATGAAAGATCTCGGCATCCCCTTTCTTGATATACAGGGTGACTGCGTGGATCCGGGAGGGTTTTCCAGCGGACAGATACGAACTCGCCTGGAAAGCTTTCTCGAAATGCTGGAGATGAGGTATCGGACTGCAGGAATATCACCTGAAGTCAAATTATAAATGAAAAATCAAAACTATTTAACCCAGGGGGGTTTGGATAATGGAAAATGAAAAACTCGTCATGATCCCGGGACCGACTCCGGTTAAGGAATCTATCCAGAGGGAGATGGGAAGAAAGACTGCCGCATTTAAGGATCCTGAATTTGTTGAGGATTATCTCCAGGTTCTGGATGATCTTAAGGAGCTCTGGCAGACTGAAGGGGAAGTCTTTGTCATACCGGGAAGCGGCACCGTGGCTATGGAAATGGCTGTCAGCAATGTTATAGCCCCGGATGAAAAGGTCCTTATAGTTTCGCACGGTTATTTTGGTGATCGCTTTGTCGAAATAGCTGAGAGAAAAAGTTACAGAAAGGAAGTTCTCCAGTCGGAGTGGGGGACAGTTGTGGCTCCCGAAAAGATAGAGTCTCGACTGCTCAACGATGATTTCAGGGCGGTGCTGGTTACTCATGTTGATACTTCTACCGGAGTTAAGGCGCCGATAAAGGAAATAGGAGAAATTGTTGGGGCCATGGATGATACTCTATTTATTGTTGACGGTGTCTGTTCTACTGCTGCGGAGAGAGAGTATATAGATCCCATGAATATAGATATTCTCCTTACGGGTTCCCAGAAGGCATTCGGCGTTCCTCCCGGGCTGGCCATACTCTGGGCTGGTCCACGGGCAATGAAAAGAAGAGAGGAACTGGGCCAGATAAGAGAATACTATGTCGACTTTGAAAAGTGGCTGCCGATAATGCACGACCCCACAAATTATTTTTCCACCCCTGCTGTCAATCTGGTCTGGGCCCTGCAGGAATCTCTGCGCCTGATAAAAGAAGAAGGCCTGGAGGAGAGGTTTAAGAGACATCGCCGCGATGCCGATGCAATTCAGACCGCTCTTAAAGAAATTGGTTTTGAAATACTGGCCGAGCCCGAAAGAAGAGCCGCCACACTTTCCAATGTTATTTATCCAGAGGGGATTGAAGATGAAGAGTTTAGAAGTATTTTGAGAGAAGAAGGAGTTGTTGTAGCCGGCGGTCTGGGAGATTATGCCGGTAAATTGTTCCGCCTGGGACATATGGGTAATATAGATAGCCATATTATAACCTCGACCATATCTGCTATAGAAAGAAGCCTTGTTCGCTGTGGTTTTGATCATGATCCGGGCAGAGGTGTGGCAGCTTATCTGCAAAGAAGCATGCGTAAGTAACCGCTGCGCTTGAATTTTATAAAAGTTTGCAGCCGGAGGATATGAAAGAATAAGACGGATGGAAGCTATGAGGCGAAGTGATACTCGAAATTTTTCGAAGCTTAAGTCAGTTCCATGGCCCAAAAATTGTGTCCCCGGCTCAGGATGTGCAGGGGAGCTTTCGTGAAGGAAGCACTATTATTGGGCCGAAAATTAAACTGAAACAGAGGAAAAATTTCATTGTGAGGGGAGCCTCATAGCTTCCAGGCAAAAATAAAATAAAGTAACTTATTTTAAAAAGGTATATATTGAAAGGCGGGTGATAGTTTTGGATAGAGAAGATTATATAGAAATGATGATGGACATGTTCTATCACAATTTCGATCTTAATGAAGAGGAAGAAGTTGCCGGGGAAGAATTTGATCTCTATGCCTTCTGTGAAGTTACAAACGAAAAGTATCTGGTCACGCGCTCTCTAAAAATTTATCAGTATAATGATTATGAACACTGCCTGGTGGAAAGCCGAAAATCTTTTTCCAGGGGAAAAATAAGGGATGATTTTTTTCAGCGCTGTATAAGTGAATTGCTTGAAGTAGAATCCGGGCATCATCAGAGCTATCTTACCTATGTGCAGGTAGTCAGTGAACCTTTGAGCGAGGAAGATATTGCCTTTTTAGAGAATTATAAATTTGCTACTTCTTTCTGGCTGGGAATTAGAGGCTGGTGTGATCTGCGCCTGGTTGCCGTTGATCTTTCCCGTGAACAAATTTATGTAAATAAGGAAGCAGAGAGAGTTAAGCAGATTTATCAGCCTCAGTATATCGCAGAAAAGATGGGGTATGAGCAGGACTATTAAAATTCGGATTGGTTTTTTTAATTATCAGAATTACTTCAAAATTTGACAAAATGTCCAGAGAGCGATATAATA